>CAXDQP010000065.1:0-9360 GCA_963991335.1 uncultured Flavobacteriales bacterium | reverse complement strand
GTTATATGATAGATTGACCCCATTCCCCCTCACCATGAAACACTCCCCCTCCACTCCTCTCGAAAAGGTTGTTCCTGACGCTGAAGACTTTCTGCCTCTGCTCGGAACAGACCACATCGAATTGTATTGCGGCAATGCCAAGCAAAGTGCTTATTACTACATGATGGCCTGGGGGTTTGAGCCCGTGGCCTATTCAGGACTTGAAACCGGTCGCAACGATGCGGTTTCGTATGTGCTTCGTCAAGATAAAATCACCCTTGTTCTCACGTCCCCGTTGAGTGCTGACGGCCCCATCAATCAGCACATTAATCAGCACGGTGACGGCGTAAAAGCAGTGGCTTTGTGGGTAGATGACGCCGAAAAAAGCTGGAAAGAAACCACAGCCCGCGGAGCCGTCAGCGTCTTCGAACCCGAAACACGGCAAGACGTAAATGGTGAAGTCGTGCTCAGTGCTATTGAAACTTATGGCGATACGATTCATGTCTTTGTGGAGCGAAAAAACTACACCGGCCTCTTTTTGCCCGGCTACCAGCCTTGGTCCCTCGAAACAGAGGTCAAACCCGTTGGCCTCAAATATGTGGATCACATGGTGGGCAATGTCGGATGGGGGGAAATGAATACCTGGGTCGATTTCTATGCCCGTGTCATGGGATTCGCCCAACTGATCTCATTCGATGACAAAGACATTTCCACCGAATACACCGCCCTCATGTCCAAGGTGATGTCCAATGGAAATGGGCGCATCAAATTTCCCATCAATGAGCCCGCGGAAGGAAAGAAAAAGTCACAGATTGAAGAATACATTGATTTCTACAACGGTTCTGGCGTCCAACACATCGCCGTGGCGACATCGAACATCATTGAAACGGTCACGCAATTGCGGGACCGAGGGATTGAATTCTTGCGTGTCCCCAGCGCCTATTATGACACCGTATTGGATCGTGTTGGAGAGATTGATGAGGACCTCGCTCCGCTCAAAGAACTGGGCATCCTGATCGATCGCGATGACGAAGGCTACCTCTTGCAAATCTTCACCAAACCCGTTGTGGATCGGCCGACGATGTTTTTTGAAATCATTCAGCGCAAAGGAGCCAAATCGTTCGGAAAAGGAAATTTCAAAGCCTTGTTCGAAGCCATTGAACGAGAGCAAGAGTCGCGCGGTACCCTCTGAAAATCTTCATGAACGAACCGCTCCTTCGCATTGACAGCCTCACCATCGCATTCGGCAATCAACCCGTTGTGCATGGTGTTTCGTTTGCAATCGATCGCGGGAAAACGATGGCCCTAGTGGGAGAGAGTGGATCGGGAAAAAGCATCACCGCCTCGGCAATCATGGGACTATTGCCCCCCAAAGCGCGGGTGACTTCAGGCCGCGTCCAACACGTGCCCAGCACGGACATCTGGGTCGCCCCCAACAAGCAATCGACTTCCCCCTTGGGTCGGGGATTAAGCATGGTGTTTCAAGACCCCATGTCCTCCCTCAACCCCTCGATGCGCGTTGGGTGGCAAGTCGCTGAGTCGCTGCTCGTTCATCAAGGAATGGACAACGCTGAAGCCAAAATCCAAGCCATCCAATTGCTGGAAGAAGTAGAATTGCCCGAACCTTCCACACTTTTTGAGCGCTATCCCCACGAATTGAGCGGGGGACAAAAACAGCGGGTGATGATTGCCCTGGCCCTTGCGGCTAACCCTGAACTTTTAATCGCCGATGAACCCACCACCGCGTTGGACGTTACCGTGCAAAAAACCGTATTGCAACTGTTGATTCGGCTGCAGCAAAAACGCCATTTGGCCATCCTTTTTATCACGCACGATTTGGACGTGGTTCGGGACATCGCGGACGATGTAATGGTGATGCAACAGGGGAACTTGGTCGAAAAAGGAAACGTGGAATCGGTAATGACTCGCCCCACACACCCCTATACCCAGGCGCTCATTGCTGCTCGGGACATCCCGAAGCGGACCATTGATTCCCATTTGGGTCCGGTGCTGCTCGAAGCATCACACGTCACCAAATCGTTCCCCCTGAAGCAAAATTTTTGGGGCAAAACCGTGGAACATCTTCATGCGGTCAACGACGTGAGCCTCACCTTGTGCGAGGGAGAACGCGTAGGGCTAATCGGCGAAAGCGGTAGCGGAAAGTCCACCTTGGGCAGAACATTATTGGGGCTCACAGCGCTGACTTCTGGCGCCGTCCAATTGGATGGGGTTTCTGTCAAGCATGATCAGGCCAAGTCGATGGGGAAGGTGCGGCGCATCGCCCAACTCGTCTTTCAAGATCCCTACAGCGCACTGAATCCAAAAATACCCGTGGGCAAGGCCATTGCTGAAGTCTTCACGCACTTGGGAATGGACGCGAAAAAAGCAATCGAGCATACCGTTAGCCTTCTCGAAGAAGTCGGCCTTGCGGCGGAAGACTTCCAACGGTATCCTGGCAATTTCAGCGGAGGACAACGCCAGCGATTGGTCATTGCAAGGGCACTTGCCGTTGAACCAAAATTGATGGTCCTCGACGAAAGCGTTGCCGCCTTGGACGTTCAAATCCAACGGGATATTCTGGACTTGTTGGCCAAAATCGGGGATGAACGCAAACTGACCTACCTCTTTATCAGCCATGACCTCTCCGTGATGGCCTCCTTCTGCAATCGGTTGCTGATCATGCACCACGGGCAAATCGTGGAACGCGGCGAGACCGAGGACATCTTGGCCAATCCTCAGAATGAATACACCCGGCAATTGTTGGCCAGTCGACCGGGGAAAGTTCCGTTGACAACTGACTGAATTTCGCACCTAAAGCGTGCCTGCATTTCGTAATTTGGAACTCTTAAAACGCATTCGACACAACCATGCCTGATTCGCTGATTCTCCAACACAAATCCGATGGTATTTTGACCATCACGATTGAAAGGCCGCAGGCACTCAATGCCTTGAATGCGGAAGTCATCAAACAATTGGCCGAAGCCATCGATGTGGCACAAACCGATTCGGAAGTAAAAACCATTGTGATCACAGGAAGCGGTGACAAAGCATTTGTCGCCGGTGCAGACATCAAAGAGTTTGCAGATTATTCGGGGAAAGAAGGCAAGGCGCTCGCGCAACAGGGGCAAGATTTACTTTTCAATCGCATCGAGCGCAGCGCGAAGCCCATCATTGCCGCGGTGAACGGTTTTGCCCTCGGTGGTGGACTTGAACTGGCCTTGGCCTGCCACATTCGCATCGCTTCCGACAATGCTCGAATGGGATTGCCGGAAGTCTCGCTCGGCGTGATTCCCGGATACGGAGGGACGCAGCGACTGCCACAAATCGTTGGCAAAGGAAAAGCAATGGAGATGATATTGTCCGCCAAAATGATGAGTGCCGACGATGCTGTTGCTTGTGGCCTGGTCAATGCGGTGGTTTCGCCGGACGCACTGCTCGAAACCGCGCACAAGATGGCCCGTTCGATCATGAAAAACTCTCCAAGAGCGGTCGCTACAGCCATCCAAGCCATTCTCGCTTCATATGAAGACGGAATCAATGGTTTCCAACAGGAAATCAACTGCTTTGGAGCTTCCTTCGAAACGGAAGACTTCAAGGAAGGCACTCAAGCATTCATCGAAAAGCGGAAACCAACATTTTCTGGAAAATGAGCGCTCCTGCAGAAGTCTTTATTCAAAACCGCTCGGGGCACCCCTTGCCAACATACGCGACCATCGCCAGCGCAGGGCTTGATGTCCGGGCAAAGCTCGATCAAGCCGTGGTTTTGCAAGCGGGCGAATGGAAATTAATCCCAACTGGGCTCTTTGTAGCCTTGCCCGTGGGGACAGAATTGCAAGTGCGTCCCCGCAGCGGATTGGCCTTCAAGCACGGCATCACCGTTTTGAACGCGCCCGGTACCATCGATGCAGACTACCGAGGAGAAATCGGGGTATTGCTCATCAACCACGGCGCCCAACCATTTACCGTTGAGCACGGCGAACGGATTGCCCAATTGGTCCTGGCTCGGTACGAGCAAATCCAATGGAAAGAAACTGAGAATCTGCCTTCCTCCGATCGCGGCACGGGAGGTTTTGGAAGCACAGGCACACGATAATATTACCATGAACATCATCATTCCCATGGCCGGTCGCGGCAGTCGCCTCCGCCCTCACACCCTCACCGTTCCGAAGCCTTTGGTGCCTGTTGGTGGGAAGCCTATTGTTGAACGCCTCGCCGAAGACATCGTCGCCATGAGCACCGAGAAAGTGGAAGAAATCGCCTTCGTTATTGGTGACTTTGGCGAGGAAACCGAGCAACAATTGCTGCAAATCGCCGAGCGACTCGGTGCAAAAGGGCACATCTGCCACCAAGATGAACCCTTGGGAACTGCCCATGCCATCTTATGCGGTCAACAATGTTTGGAAGGCCCTGTGGTGGTTGCGTTTGCAGACACATTGTTTCGAGCCGATTTTCAAATTGATCCCGAGGCGGACGGTGTGCTGTTTGTCAAACTAGTCGAAAACCCCAGTGCCTTTGGCGTGGTCGTCACGAATGAGCAAGGCGCCATCACAGAATACGTCGAGAAACCGGAATCGTTCATCAGCGACTTGGCGATGATCGGGATCTACGCTTTCCGCGACGGTGCGCGACTCAAAGATGAATTGCAACGGCTCATTGATGAAAACATCATCAAAGGAGGCGAATACCAATTGCCCGATGCCTTGCGCTATATGACCCAAGCTGGCCTGCACTTTGAGCCTGGAGCCGTGAGCGAATGGATGGATTGTGGGAACAAGGTGGCGACCGTTGACACCAATCAACGAATCTTGGAACTCACCAAAAATGAATTGACCTTGCCCGAAAATGCCATTGTTGAAGACAGCCTGATTTTACCCCCCTGCCACATTGGAGCAGGCGCGGTCATTCGTCATTCCGTTATTGGACCACACGTCAGTGTTGGAAATGGCACGGTGATTGAAGATTCCAGCATTCGCAATTCCCTCATTCAATCGAATACCACCATTCAAAACAAGGTGTTGAATGGTTCGATGATTGGCAATCACGCTACCATCGCCGGAAAAGCGGACGACATAAGCCTTGGCGATTACAACGCCATCTGAATCACAAAACAGAACCAACGCGAACCGGCCCTACGATGAAACTCCTCCGTTTACTACCGAATACAACGCTGTCTCTTATACACATCTCCGAGGCAATAGCCGCTGGGCTCCTGGCTCTGAGTGGATGCGGGAATGGGGGTGACATGCAAGCGCTTCCTGCCTATCCCGAGGATTTTCAACGCACCTACTTCGATGCTCAAAATCATCTGTTTAAAGGCGACTTCGACTTGGCTTACACTGGATTCCTAGCTTGTTTAGAGCTTCAACCCGAAGAAGCATCATTGCGGTTTGACTTGGCAAAAATTGACCTGGAACGCGAGCGCTTCGATGCCGCCATGGATCACTTGAATGCCGCATGCGAAGCTGACCAAAACAACCGCTGGTACCACGAATACCGAGCTCAGGCTGCGTTACCATTGCTTCAGTTCGATGATGCATTGGCCGACCTGACCTTTGTGCAAGAGCAGCGCCCCGGTGATTTGGATTGGACGCTCCAGTGGTCTTTGGATCTGGCCGATGCAGGAGCGCCTGAACACGCGTTGCGCCTCTGCGAACACTACGAGTCACTCGCCCCAGGAGATCCCGAAATCCTTCTTCAGAAACTGTACTTCTACGAGTTGCTCGAAGCGTATGAGGAAATTTACGAAGCCCTCGAATCCGCTGTGATCCAACATCCTGATGTGCCGGAGTTCAAAATGCAGTGGGCGCAAATGCTTCAGGCCACTGGACAATCTGCATTGGCCATGAATGTCCTCAAGGCCCTCGCCGTAGCCGACCCTACCAACGGTGTTGTGCAATTGGAATTGGCTCAATTGTATACCGAATTCGACGACATTGAACGCGCCCAAATCGCCTTGGCGAATGCCTTCGCCTCGGAAGATGTGTACGCGGAAGAAAAGCATGAAATCCTTGTTCAATACCTGCAAATCATCGCTCTTTCCGAAGCCAATTCTCAGGTTGGCATGGACGAAAGCATCCTGACTGCCCTAGAAGAATTGCTCGAAATCGCATTGAATCGGCATCCCGATCATGTCCCCATTCGCATGGTGGCGGCAGATTTCGAACAAGCAAAAGGCAATGCTGCCAAGGCACAGGAGCATTTGCAGCGCGCTGTAAAACTCAATCCTGGAAATCGCTTGGCTTGGTCCAACTTAATTGCCCTCGATGCAAACAGCGGAATGATTGAACGCATGGCACAGCATGCCATGGATGCGATGGAACGGTTTCCGCTCGACGTTGAATTTGCATTGATGAGCGGAATGGCCCATTTGGATCTGAAGGATTATCCCACTTCGGTGGATGCGCTTGAACGCGGACTGGGGTTGCTTGTGGATGATCCGGAATTGGAAGCGCGCATAGCTGCAATGCTCGGCGATGCCCTGCACGCCATAGAAGAAGATGACCGCGCTGCCCAGGCCTACGAACGAAGCCTTCTGCTGAATCCAGACAATGCCATGGTATTGAACAACCATGCGTACTATCTGGCCTTGTCCGGCAAGGGCCTCGAACGCGCATTGGAGTGCAGCACTCGGGCGTTGGAATTGAACCCATCGAGCGCCAACCTAATGGACACCCACGCTTGGGTTTTGTACAAATTGGGCCGATTTCCGGAAGCGATGGATTACATCACGCAAGCGTTAATATCAAGTGCGGAATTGGGTCCAGCCTTCCTCGAGCACGACGGTGATATCCGTGCTGCCATGGGAGACCAAGAAGGCGCCATCAACTCGTGGAAACAAGCCTTGGAAATGGGCGGCGATGCCCGATCACTTACGCCCAAAATCCAGCAGAAGTGATGAAGGCCCGTTGGCCCCATATTGTTTCCCAGTTCCTGCTCGGAACATTCATGGCGGCAAGCTTGACCAGCTGCTCCAATGAAAAGCGCTTGGCCAAGGGAAAACCGCTCCGAAACCTGAACGCCAATCAGGTGCTCACCAACTACGATGCGGTTGAGTTTCAATGGGACTGGATTGGAATGAAAATCAATGTAGGCGTAGATTCTCCTGAAGGAAGCCAATCGTTCAAAGCAACCGTGCGCATGGCGAAGGATAGTGCCATTTGGATGAGCATTTCCCCTGCACTTGGCGTAGAGGTTGCCCGCATTCTGCTCTCGCCCGATTCGGTGCAGTTTTTCAGCAAGATTCCCGGAAATAAGTTCTTCTACACGGGCAATTACGAAGCCCTGAGTGATTGGGCGGATACCCCGCTCGACTTTCGAGATATTCAAGCCATTTTGGGTGGAAAACCCATGGGGTTGGATAAGGAAAACGGGAAATACATCGCCCGCACGGATGCGCAACGGTATGCCTTGACGGGCAAATACAAGCGACCGGTCAAACGCGTCATCGGCATCAATGACAATGCCCTGTCACCTGAGGATTCGCTCAACATTCAGATGCCTTTGAGGCGTTATGAACGACTGCGAAGTCGATCAGAAGACCAAGACCTCTTAATTCAACGTCATTGGTTTGATGGCTTAACATTCGATCCCGTGCAAGATCAATTCAATGACTTGTATTACCAGCGTTCATTGACCTTGAACCGTTCCGAATTCGAGGCAAGTGAAAACGGGCGTTTTCCGCGTGCTTTCGATGTGTTGATCCAAACCATGGACGGCGATTTGACCTTGGAATGGGACATTTCACGCATTCGTTTTGGACGCGCCTATGATTTCCCGTTCACCATTCCTGAGAATTATGAGCAACGCACAGGGTTCTGAATGCAACGGCTTGGTTGGAGTCGGTTTACATCCGCTCTCATGGCTCGCACTCTTGCTGGCTCTGCTGCTCGGGACCTCCGCATCTTTCGGGCAAAACAAGGCCGCACTTCAAGCCCAACGTGACGCCCTTGAAAAGAAGCTGGCCACCACCGAGCGGTTGCTCAGTGAAGCCGCCTCGAACAAAAATGACGCACTCGTATCGCTCCGTTTGATCGATGAACGCATGCTGCTGCGGGAGCAACTCATCAACCACCACCGTGCCGAAATCCGCTCGATCGAGCGATCCATGACCAGCACAGACAGTGAAATTCGCACCCTTGAAGGCCATGTGTCGGCATTAAAGGATGAATACGCGCGGATGATTCAGGCAGCTCACAAGCAATCCTTGGCATACAATCCTTGGCTCTATCTCTTCTCTGCCGCAGATTTCAATCAAGCCTCCATCCGATTTCGCATGCTTCAGTCGTATAGCACTTTGCGCAAGGACCACGTCGCACAAATCGAATCTGCGCAAATTGACCTTACCGAAAACCGCGCCAATCTCGTTACCGAAAAATCCGAAATGGAAACCGCATTGAAAGATGTGCGCAGCGAACGGAATGCCTTGGCAAAAGACCGCGAGACACGAGCAGAAATCGTGCGCGATCTCAAAGGAAAGGAATCTCGGTTGCGCGCTGAAGTCAAGACTTCCAAAGCCGAACAAAAACGCCTAAACGAATCCATTCGGAAAATCATTGAAGCGGAATTGGCGGCTGAACGCGCAAGTTCCGCCGGTGAATTTGCCCTAACCCCTGAAGGAAAAATAGTTTCCGCGGCCTTTGAGAGCAATCGAGCTTCCTTGCCTTGGCCGGTGCTGCGGGGCATTATCACCGGTAAATTCGGGAAGCAATCCCACCCCACATTGCCGGGAATTACGTTTGAAAACAATGGTGTGGACATCAGCACCGAAGCTGCGAGTTCTGTCCTTGCCGTATTCGCTGGAAATGTATCGAGTGTTTTTCCAATCCCTGGAGCCGGTGAAACCGTCATCCTTTCCCATGGTGCCTTTCGAACGGTATACAGCAATCTAGAGGGCGTCCGCCTCAAGAAAGGTGATCGGATAGAAGCCCGCGAAAAGATTGGAACCGTTCGTCCCAACAATGGTCAACACGTCTTGCACTTTGAAGTGTGGAAAGTCGCGGGAGCCTCGCAAACTCCTCAGAATCCATCGGCATGGTTGGTCAAGCTTTGATTCACACATTTAGGGGATTGAATCGGCATCTCCTGCCCCCGATTTTCGCATCGTGAACATTGCGCTCGTCGGAAATCCCAACTGTGGAAAAACCACCCTGTTTAACCGCTTGACTGGAAGCCGATCCAAGGTTACCAACATGCCTGGCGTAACCGTGGAGCGGTCGGATGCCCCTTTGAAATCAAGGAAGGACATTACACTCACCGACCTGCCCGGCACGTATAGCTTGTTCGCCCAAGCGGGAGACGAGCGCATCACGCAAAAAGCCTTATTGAGTCCCCTGGAAACTGCAACTCCCGATGCCGTTTGGTTGAGCGTTGAATCTGCTCACA
>CAXDQP010000064.1:0-9467 GCA_963991335.1 uncultured Flavobacteriales bacterium | reverse complement strand
ACACTAGATCGCTCGTCGGCAGCGTCAGATGTGTATAAGAGACAGGTATTGAGGTGTGCACAAACTTAGACATAGCTTGTTGGTTGCGATTTACTCGAGCGTGGATCTTTTGTTTTCAGCAAAGAATCGTAATGCATGATTTCCGTTCATTGGCTTCCTGCGATAAAAATTGCCAGTTGAGGTTGAAAATCCTTGCGTAGCTTTCACTTCTGTAACAGATCCACTTAAGGTCAAAAACGAATCATCGATATGAGCATGCAACCCATCGTTTTAGCTGCAGCAATGCTGCTTACAGGAATCATGGCAGGTATCTTTTTTACTTGGTCAAACGCAGTGATGCCCGGAATCGGAAAGCTGGATGACCTCGAGTTCTTGCAAGCACTGAAATCGATGAATCGAGTCATTTTAAACAATGCCTTCATAGCTCTTTTTGGTGGGGCAATGATCGCCGTGTTCCTTCTCCCAGTATTCCATTTCACTTCATCTCCCAAAGCTCTTTTCTGGTTTTACGTTGGTACCTTTTTATTGTACGCTGTTGGTGTCTTTGGTGTGACTGTTGGCGGCAATGTACCATTGAACGCGCTTCTTGATGGGGCCAATTTGGACATAACCTCGGTTCCTGAAATTAGGGCTTTGAGGGAGATGATTGAATCTCGTTGGAACTCCTTGAACTTCATTCGAACGGTTTGCTCAATTCTTACTTTTGGTGGCCTCATCGTGTCCTGTTTCTTCTGGTGCGAATAGGGAGAGAGAAGTGGGACTTCAATGGATGAAGACCAAAGCAAATAAGACCACTGCCCATGCTGCGTGGGCCATTCAGCCGATGAAGGCAAAGGGGTGAGCTCGAAGTCCAGCGCTACAACGGAACACTGCGTTCAACGGGCCACTCATCTTGGAAGCCCAGTTGCCAGTTTTCGTGGAGCCGATCCAACGGCACAAGGCAAGCGTCCAATTCTTGCCGGATTTGGGCCTCGTCTAGGTTTTGCCCGATGATCACGATTTCAGTCTTTCGATCGCCAAACGTAGAGTCCCAAGCGGCTTCGATTTCATCCTGATTTTCGATGAAGGAAAGGAATTGGATGCGCTTCGAGAACGGCATGCTGCACCACCAAACACCAGCACTATCCGTTCGGATAGAGCCGCCGGCTTGTCCCCAAATCAATGCCTGATCAGGACGGGACGCAATCCAAAACAAGCCTTTGCTGCGAATGATATTGGCAGGGAATTGGGTTTGGAAATAATGCCAGAAACGATCGGGATCAAACGGTAAGGTGCTGCGGTATACGAAGGAGCCGATGCCGTATTCCTCGGTTTCGGGCGTGTGTTCTTCCTTTTTCAATTCTTCAATCCACCCGGCACTGGCTTCGGCTTCTTCAAAATCAAAAAGCCCTGTATTTAGAATGCGCTTGGGATCGACTTTGCTATAGTTGGTCTCCACCAGGTCGGCGTTGGGATTGAGTTTTTTGAGTGTGCTCCTTAAGATGCCCAAGTGTCCACCGGATACCGCATCCACCTTGTTGAGGATGATGACATTGGCGAATTCGACTTGATCGGTGAGCAGGTTCACGATGGTTCGGTCGTCTCCTTCAATGTCGGTAAGGTCCCGGTCGACCAGCGTCTCAGGGCTGCCATAATCGCGAAAGAAATTGGCGGCGTCCACAACGGTGACCATGGTGTCGACGTAGCTGAATCGGCTGAGGTCGATGCCATTGTCTTCGTCAACGAAGGAGAAGGTCTGGGCCACCGGAATGGGTTCACTGATGCCTGTGCTTTCGATGAGCAAATAATCGAAACGCTTTTCCAAGGCGAGGCGTTCGACTTCTTCCATCAAATCTTCGCGAAGGGTGCAGCATATACAACCGTTGCTCATTTCGACGAGCTTTTCCTCGGTGCGGGACAGGACGTTTTCACTGGCCACAAGATTCGCATCGACATTGACCTCGCTCATGTCATTCACAATGACAGCAACCTTTAGATTTTGCTTATTGTGGAGGATGTGATTCAACAGCGTGGTCTTACCCGCACCCAAGAAGCCTGAAAGTACAGTTACAGGTAGTTTTGTATTAGCCACCATGCACTGTGCATTCAGGAGTCCCGCATTGGCAGTACTTCATATTGTAAACGTGCAGGCCTATAAGCGTTGAAGCGGCCGTGTATTTCGCTGCAGGGAAGAAGAGTTCGGGTGCAAAGGCCTCCATTAAAACCGACCATGCCAAAACACACCAGGTTGCCCATAAACTGCGCCAAACCCAATTTTTGGAACTGGTTTGCATGGAACGGAATGCGGCCATTCCGGAGACTACCAAGAAGACGAAGTCAACAGCGCGCCACCACGTGGGGGCGGCACTGCAGCACGCGCTTGAACACGCTTGCGCAAAAAACAAAAACGGCGTTGCCATGCAGTGTATCATGCACAGAAAACTTGCTGCCGCTCCAACAGAATCCGCTTTGAGGGAAAAAGATGCCATATAAATCAAATAAGGTGCGAAATTAGCTTAAAATTGCATTATTGCAACACAGTCGCATTAATTATTGACCATGGGCGTCCACCGCAAAACACGAAATCTTGAATTGGTGCTCGATGCATTCCGCAACGCGCAGAAGGCTCTGTCGGCCCAACTCCTTATGGAGCGCTTGCCAACCGAGGTGAACCGATCTACTGTTTACCGGTTGCTGGATCGGCTCGAAGACGATGGGGTCGTGCATTCGTTTCTTGCTTCCGAGAACATCAAGTTTTACGCCCTATGCAAAGAATGTACCCAATCCGGACACGTCCATAGCCACGCTCACTTCCAATGCAATTCATGCAGCCAAGTCGTGTGCTTGGAGCAGGATGTGGTTGTACCGATCTTGAATCAACACCGTGTCGATGAGGCCCAAGTGTTGCTTAAAGGACAGTGCGCTGCGTGTATGCAGTGAGGGTCGGGCTCGTTGCCAGTTTTGGTTATCGTTCTTCTTCGAACGCCTCATCCGTTATTCCAGCTGTTAATTGGTGGGTAAATTGGTGGGGACAAAAAGCCCCTTACTCCACAAGTAATTCTGCAATTGGATCGCTGTAGCCTAATGGTATATCGTCCTTGATGTCGCCTTGTTCTAGGCATTATTCCACACGAACCACCTTCTCAACGTCGCCGTTGCTGTAGATATAAAAAAGCAAGGTGTTCGGTGCTGCTGGTTGCTCTCGCCCCATGCTATCCACTACTTTCAGCAGCTCACGAGACTGGGAAGTTGCGGGAGATGAAGGACCGCTCAATGGCAATTCGCAATTGGATGTAAAATAATCCGAAACTCCCTGCTCGATGTAGCAATTCAGGGAAATTCCGCAAGCGCCTGACCATGCATAATTCAGCGGATTTAGCAGTCCAGATGAGGAGCCAACACCTTCGATGATATCCGGGAAACTGTTGATTCGGTAACGCTTACGCCACGTTCCTGAAATGAAGACGGAGTCAATGGTGTGGATGATTAAGTCGAAATCCGACAATCCTCCGGGAGATTGGTAATAGTAGGGGTCTGGGACGGTGTCACCAACGGTCAAATTGAAATCATAGGCGAGGTATTCTTCGGACTGTTCAGAGGTGGGATTTGGCAAAACGAAGACCCGTTTGTTCTCTTCTCGGATTCCAATAATCGCTTCAGAAGTTGAGAGGGATTCGGTGCACCAGAGCCCCAAATCCGTCCCTTGTTCGTATTCTGTGTTTCGATGGAACTTAGCGTATTCGTAGCCTCCTGCTGAAATGGTGCCGTTAACCGTGTAGATGTTCCGATACGCCCACCAGCAATCAAAATCAGTACAGCTGTGAACGTCTACCCAGATGTCCGATGAGTCCGCAGCTGAAACAATTGGCACGTAAGTCTGTCCGATGGCTATGGCAGTCGGGAGGTAGAAAAGTACGAAAAGGGAGAAGGTCCTTGCCATTCGGTGCAATTTAGCGCAGGAAGTAGAGTTTTGACAGCCTCCCCATAAAGTCTCTATAATTGGAAGGTCGCAGAAGACCGCCGGCTTCACGAGTATGGTGGAATTTGCATTATCGATGTGTGGGCTGGTGCAACATTTCAATGCTTGCTTCGGTGTTGAAAAAGAAAGGGGAATCAAGGGCGCGCATATGACCGCCGGCTCTCCTTGAAATTAGTTCGTCGTATCTCGCGCGGTTTGTTAAATCGTTGGGAGGTATGCAACATGGACAACACTTTTGGCGTTTTTAGCGCAACTGAACATCAAAATGAAAAAGCATCTTCCTATTCTGTGTGCGTTGCTCACTGTTTTGAATGTGCAGGTCATTGCGCAGGTTGGCCCTGTCATTCGAACGAATCTGACCGACATGTTGGTTGGAAGGTATTCCCTTGGTGCTGAGGCAATGCTCCCACTTAAATTTTCATTGGGTGTGGATGTCGACTACTTCTCACGGAATGTGTTTGTAGGTTCAAACCACCCTTGGTACCCCGGGGGAGATACGGATAAACGGGGCATTATCCTTGAACCACAGGTCCGGTGGTATCCTGGCGAGATTGCAGGACAGGGGATTTATGCTGCCATTTCTGGTTTCTTTGGCTATGCGCGATACGCGAGGGTGGATGAAGAATCTTGGGGTGTGGCCCCACCGGAATGGATGGCCGTCGGATCCTCGTTTCATTTAGGACATCAATTGAGCATCAGGCGATACGTTCTCGACGCTTTCTTGGGCGTTACATGGACCCAAGACAATGGCATGGGCATCTTTTACGAGGATCGCGCATTACTTCCCGAACCCACTGGTTTGCGTTTGTCTGGTGGTCTTCGCTTTGGCTTCAATGCTGGGGGTGGACATCAAAGTCCAATTGACTAAATCGGAATTGAGGGTTTAAGGCCGGACACTTACCATCGTGCGGTAGCACTGTAACGCACTAAGCTCAGAGTCCCTGACGAACCACCGGATTCCCCAAGTTTTCAGTACATTACCTTTCACAGGTATAACCCTTTCGGCCCAAAGCAGGAAAAGGCGATCTTGAGAGATGACCTAGATTTATTAACAAGAAAAGACTTCAGAAGAAGAACAAACAATCCCTTTCCATTCGAACCAAAATCCTTGTGTCGCTGATGTTAGTGTTCACAGTAACCATGCTCGTGGCAACCTTTACGGATATCATTCAAGAGAATAACGTTTATGAGGTTGGATTTTGGGTCTCTAATTTGGGTTGGATGGCTTCAATGTACTTCGATGGTAAAAAAGGAGGTTCCACACAGGGGTAGCGCTGAAAGGTTTGGATTCATTGGAGTTGATCAGGAGGGGTAGTCTGCCGCTGGCTTCACCTTACGTGTAAATTCTTATGCTCCGGAGGACAACGGGAATAGGGCTTGAATGCTGCATCGCACGCTCAGAAAGGTCTCCTAGCCCCAAAGAAGGAATTCACTTTTTTACAGTGTTTTCAAACATTGTCCTCGTCTAAAACACTTGGGATCTACGTTGAATAAATAACACGTACTCTATCTCGAGGTGCTCGGACCCTCAGTCTTTGTAATGTTCAATTTTAGATATGCGCGGGAGCCACGCAGGGTATGAATTCTGTCCGCCTTCACAACAGATGACATAGGACAATTCATATTCCCAATAAATCAGGAACTTCCCCCCGACTAATTTAGCTCCAGGGCTAGTGTTTTCAGGGGCGTCTAATCCAGGATACGGAGCATCAAATTCGCCAAATGGAATTTCGCCCAAATTATTATTTCGATAACCAAAATCGTAATAAACTCCATTTGCACCTCTGAAGGGGAAGTAGAAATAGTCATGAAATTCCGACCCTAGATATGTTGCTATAAATGGGTTCTCGACCTCATCAAAACTTTCTGTAATTGTCGCTATCTCGCGCTGAGCCGCCTCAGGATAAGCCTCATAACTTCTAGTGTCGGCACTATCTTGCCCAAGAGCCATTGTAAAAGATGACACAAAGCAAATAGTAGCGATAACTAAAGTTCTCATACCCATGATTTATAGTGGCTAATGTATAGGAGATATACAAATCCACCTCAAGTTTTTCGGACCTCCCGCACCGCTTCGCCTCCTGAATGATGTGCAACAAACCATAAAAGCTAAGTAAATGGCGAATGTCAAGTTTTTGTAAAGGAATGAATTTGGTGTTCGAGCAAAAGTGCATTGAAGTAGCATTGCACAAATTATTTAGCTATGAAACATTTCTTTCAACTCCTTTTGATGACCACTCTCGGTCTAAACTTAACAGCCCAAACATGGGTAAACTTTGACTTTACCGTCCCAATGGACAAGGCAGAGTTATTCAACGCAAATTGGGCGGAATTCATGAATACTGAAACGGGCAAGTCGCTGCCAACGTGTTTCATGAGCCAACATGAAATGGGAGCAGCCACGCACAATACCTCAATTTCTTTTGTTTCAGACGATGTGCAGGATATGGCACCACTTTTCGATTACCAGGCAATCTTTCAGAATCCTGACTTTATGAAAATGTACGCGTGGTTCGGCATGAATGTGGAACCTACCCGCCAACAAACGGGTGTTCGTTTGATGGGGTCAACCGCAAAAGAGGGAAATTTTTATCAAGGGTTTTGGGGCATTGAAGTTGCTGATCCTATGGCAACTGCAGCTGCTTTCGCGGAGTTGGTTAAGGACAGCCAACCGATCCTTGATGAATTGAATGTGGAAATTGCATTGCACCAAGCCATGGCTGGCCAAGAGGGTGCAATCTCGCATTACATCTCCGCAAACTTCAAGGATTACGCTGCATTCATGACGGCATCACAAACGATGTACCAGTCGGAAGGTTTCGGCAAGTTCGCACAGGCTACCGCTGCCAATCGAAACTCATTGACTTGGACTCGGACCAATATGAACGCTTGGAATTTACCCGAGTAAGGCGAATTGAAGCTTTGATTTAATACAAACATCCCATTTTTGGTATGGAAGAGCTCGGCAATGACCCGGGCTCTTTTTTTGTGCTTTTCGCGCTAGGCATGGATTGAATTTATCCAGCATTGACTTGAACAAGGGACATGGTCCTCGCCTCGATGAGTCGCAGCGATAGTCACTGCTTGTAGCTTTCGTCGTGGTCGTTCATGATTTGGGTGGCGAGGCCATGCAAATCCGTTTCGAAGCCGGTGATATAGCCGTTTGCGTTCAGGTCGTCACCGTAGATGCTGGCGAGCCAAACTAAGGTGCCGGTTTCGATTACGATTTGACCTTGATGGCCTTTGTCATCAGTGAAAATAGACGTTGGCTTCGCTCCAAAAAGATCGATGTTGTCCTCAAGGAGATCATCCTGTTGCATTTGAGCCAAATGAATGGTGGCCCAACCCGTTGGGATGGAAAAAATGTTGGTTTCTGGAAATTCATACCGCAAACTGTCGATTACGGTCTCGTGCCAATAGTCCACGACGGCCGGGTAAAAGTCATCGATTCCGTTGTACCCGTAGGATTGCGCGGTGGAGTCCCAAGAAGCAGGGAAATCCACTGGGGGCATGGATATCCCGACCGCGATATTCGGATTGTTCTGCAAGGCATAATTGATCCAAGCTTTGTGGCCTGCAATGGGATCGGTTGGATCACCTCCGGTCGTCATGGCGAACAACTCAACGCCACCTGCGTCAAGAGCCGCCTTGATGGTCAGGCTCACTTGGGTTGTTGAGTCGTTCCAAAAACTGCTAGCCCAACCGTTCGCCCCGCCCCGAGTGACAATTGTGCTGCTGTGTTCTGTGTAGCCCGCATCGGCGGCAACGATGTCTAGATTTTCCGCGTATGGCCTGAAGAAGCTATTCCCGATGAGGAGCATCTGCTTTCCGTTCTCTTCCTCCTGAGGGATGGTTTCTTCATCGCAGACGCTCTCTTTATTGCACGATGTTCCCAGAAGAACAGCAAAGCCGAGTGCTCTAATTTTTCCCAATGATAATGCGCGGTTCATTTTCGGACGATTGAGTTTGATGTGCGAACAAAGATAGGAGGCCGACCTGACGTGGGATTTGATTTGCTTCCGGCGTTTCATGATCTAAATCTAAGACTAATTTTTAGGCCGAAAGGTTTAATCCCAAACCCCAATCCGACGATTCGCATTGCAGATTTATGCGGACAAAGGTCATGTGGATAGGCTCTTCTTTTTGCCATTGTAGAAAAACATTTTGAGCACGGACGTATGTTTGTGCTGATGAGACAAGTTCTCCCACGAATCTTTGCGGCACTCCTTTTTCTGTGGAGTTTCGTGTTGGCGGGATCCGCACAAAAGAGCCCTGAATCGAAAGGAATGCTGAGAAGCTACTTCGACAATGTTCTCGGGGCGAGCGCAGATTCATCCGCGGCAAAATGGATCAACTATCCTACGCTTGCTTATTCCCCTGAGACCAGTTGGGAAATTGGAGTGTCAAGCTTGTACGTTTATTCTGCCAATCGCGACTTGCACAATCGACTGAGTGAGATCAAGTCTTTTGCGTTTGTTACGCTTGAAAATCAATACGGCTTTTGGTTGGACCACGCATTGTACACCGATCAAAACAAGTGGTTCTTGTATGGTCGAGCGCGTTACCAGAGTTTTCCGCTTTTTTATTACGGCATTGGCAGGGATAGCCCGGCAGAGGTGCAGAGCGTTATCGACGGTGATTACCTTCTCATTCGGGAGCGCGTCCTGCGTGAGACGTTGCCGTCCTTGTACGTTGGCTTGGAGTTCGATTACCAACAGTTGAGTCGGATTCAATTTGTGAGCGCGGCCCCAGACTTTATTCCACCCTCCCTTGGGAGTGAAGGTTCCCGCAATCTCGGTGTGGGTTTGGGTTTGCTCTATGACAACATCCACAATGCGCTGAATCCGCGAGAAGGACTTTACAGCGAGTGGGCTTTCCTGCATTACACCACGGGCTTCGCAAGCGATTTCGACTTCACCACCTTCATTGTCGACAACCGCATTTACCGGTCATTGAGAGAAAACACCGTTCTAGCCGCTCAGGTATATGGTCAGTTCACCGCGGGTGAGGCGCCTTTCAACATGCTCTCCCTCATGGGAGGTGAAAGTCTCATGCGTGGTTATTATCTCGGCCGTTACCGTGATCGGAACGTTCTCGGCGCCCAAATCGAATACCGCATCCTGCCATTTTCCTTTTCAGAACGGTTGGGAGCCAGTGTATTCATGGCCACGGGCCAGGTTTTTGGAGACGACCGTTCCCTTTCGTGGCAACATTTTCTGCCGACGGGTGGCGCGGGGCTCAGGTTCTTAATATTCCCTGACAAGGACATCTACACGCGTTTGGATTTTGCTTTCACTCAGGCAGGCAACGGAGTCTACTTCTTCATTGGTGAAGCTTTTTGATCAGGCTTTGAAGGATGCAATTTTTTAAGGCCTTTTCAGTGGGAAGTTAATTTCTGGATAGAATTGAAGCTTTGATTTAATACAAACATCCCATTTTTGGTATGGAAGAGCCCGGCAATGACCCGGGCTCTTTTTTTGTGCTTTTCGCGCTAGGCATGGATTGAATT
>CAXDQP010000063.1:0-9470 GCA_963991335.1 uncultured Flavobacteriales bacterium | reverse complement strand
GTATCACAAAATCCCGCGAGGCCCCGAAGCTCACGCTGGCGATGCAGCTGGGATTGATTTCGGGCTCGTTGTCGCGGTGCCAACCCATGGAATCTCTACCCATGCGGTAATGGTTGAACAGGCAGGCATTGAAGTAACCGGCGGTCTCTGTGTGGACTTCCACCTTCTTCACAAACTCGCGCATCTCTGCCGTGAAAGGAACAGCGGGCCATTGGATGTTGGAATATTGATAAGCCGGGCCCATCCAAGCCGTGAGTCTCGGCTCGGGGTGCGTCTTGCCGTACATCCGAATGCTGTTTTGCTGCCAAGGAATGGATTCCGTCCAATGGGACAGCGGTACTTCGTCAAATGCTCCGCGGATGACCCAGCAGGTGCTGGGACCTTCTCGCAGTATGATTTCCTTTTTCATCAGAAGTCGATCACACGTCTTCAGTTCACGATTCCTTCTGTCCATCCGCCGCCTACACAGACCATGTAAACGAGATAAGCCAGGAGGAGAACGACCCCTTTCCAGCGATGCACCAATGACTTGTGCCACATCATGGCACCCACAATCAGCGCAATGGCCGTCATCCACCAAAAGTCAAACTGCAGGGCTTGCCCATCCACGGGCAATGCGATGATACTCGAGGATAAGCCGGCAGCAAAAAAGATGTTGAAGATGTTGGAACCGATGAGGTTTCCAAGGGCCAAATCGGATTCTCGTTTCCAAGCGGCGATGCCTGAAGCGACCAACTCCGGCACACTCGTGCCAAAAGCCACTACGGTCAACCCAATGACATGATCACTGACGCCCATTTGTTTGGCCAGTTGCCGTGCGCCCTCGATGAACCATTCCGAGCCGTAATAAAGCCCGATGCTCGCGACGACGATGCCCCCAAGCAACATCCAAATTGACCGACTTGCATCTTTTTGCTCGTCCAGATCTTCCGTCAGTACTTGGTCGGTTTTGTTCGCAAAACGGCTTCGGAAGTAGAGCATGATCAGCAACCCGATTCCTCCCGCAAGCAACATTGCTCCTTCCCAGGTTTCAAGGCTGCCATTGCCTGCAAAAAACCAAAACAACAGCGATGCCGCCACCAATACGGGCCAGTCGGTGCGCATCAAGGATCGCTCGACCCGCACGGGGTGAATCAAGGCCGTTACACCTAAGATTAAGGCCAAGTTCGCAATGTTGGAGCCGATGACATTGCCCACAGTAATGCCAGGGTTCCCCTCCAAAGCAGCCCGCACCGATGCAATGATCTCCGGAGCTGAAGTCCCGATTGAAACAATGGTCAAGCCCACAATCACGGGCGGGATGGAGGCTTTGATGGCCAAGCCCGATGCGAAACGTACCAAGCCGTCACCGCTCAGGACCAACAACACGAGCCCTGCAATCAGAAATAGAATGCCCATTCAGGAGTTGGGTTTTTCAGCGACTTCATCTTCTGAAGCAACGTCTGGTGAGTTCGATGCTTGAGGCTTTGGACGCGCGGGAGGTGAATTGAATGGGTCCGCTGCATCGGCTGCCTTCCGCACTTTGTTGACTTCCTCCTTGATGCCGTCGGTGCTGCTCAATATTTCACGTTGAATCTGATCGGTCGCATTCCTAAACTCACGCACAGCGCCGCCCATGGTGCGCGCAAATGAGGGAATTCCCTTGGCGCCAAACAGCAGCAAGTAGACCAAAAAGATGAATGCAATTTCCGTAGCGCCCATGGCGTCAAAGGTACAAATTCAGCCAAAGGGAACTAACTTCGGGCGTGACCCATTCACCAACAACCTCGCATCAATGAGATCCACGGCACTTTCCCTTGTCATTGCCTTCGTAGCATCCGCTTTTCTGTGTGAACCAGCTGCTGCCCAAGCGGACTACTTTCAACAAACCGTGGACCATCAAATTGCGGTAGCACTGGATGATGCCGAGCATACATTGCGCGGCGACATCGCGACCAGATACACCAACAACAGCGGCGATACGCTGGACTTTTTATGGATTCACCTTTGGCCCAATGCCTATGCCAATGGCCAAACTGCGCTTGCGCAGCAAAAATTCAGGCAAGGCGAAATGTTCATGTTTTGGGCGTTGCAACGTGACCTTGGGGGCATCGATTCGCTTGACTTCGCCGTAGACGGTGTTTCAGCGGAATGGGCTTATCATCCGGAGCAAATCGACATTGCAAAATTGACGTTGCCCAAGCCGCTTGCGCCCGGGGAATCGCTGGAATACACCACGCCTTTCCGGGTGCAATTGCCTTCCGGCAAAATCAGCCGTTTGGGTCACATCGGTGAATCCTACCAGATCACCCAATGGTATCCAAAGCCGGCGGTATACGATCGCGACGGCTGGCATGAGATGCCTTATTTGAATCAAGGCGAGTTTTATTCCGAGTATGGCTCGTTTGATGTTGAGATTACGCTGCCCAAAAACTACGTAGTCGGTGCAACGGGTGACTTTGACACCACATGGGCGGACAACCGGATAGAGGAGGTATTCTTGGATTCGATCGCCCTCGCGACTGCCCGCCGAATCGATGCCGCTGAATTTGACGATTTGGAGTTGAATCCCGATAGTGTCAATGCCTTTCCAATGTCTGCCACTGAGACGAAAACGTTGCGCTACCGGCAATACAATGTGCATGACTTTGCCTGGTTTGCCGACAAGCGGTGGTGGGTGCTCAAGGGAAGCACCGAGTTGCCATGGTCGGGCCGTGAAGTCACTACTTGGTCCATGTTTACGCCGGCCGAAGCAAAACTGTGGCGCAAAGCACCCGAGTACATCGCCGATGCGACGCGCTACTATTCGCAATGGAACGGCGATTACCCGTACGAGCAAGTCACTGCCGTGGACGGGACCATCAGTGCCGGCGGGGGCATGGAGTATCCTAACGTAACGGTCATTGGCAGTTCCGGATCTGACATGGGACTGGAAACAGTCATCGTGCACGAAGTCGGACACAATTGGTTTTATGGCATTTTGGGGTCCAACGAGCGCACCAATGCATGGATGGACGAGGGCATCAATTCATTCAACGAGACCCGCTATTTCGTAGAGAAATATGGCGATGCGATTGGGCTCACGGGCATGGTTGAAGAGGCAACTCCCATCATGGAGAGGCTTGATTTGATGGGACGTTCCTACGAGAGTCGGGACGCGCTTTCCTACCTGTTGAGCGCCCGCATGAGTGACGATCAGCCCATGCAATGCCATTCGGACGCATTCAGCGGCATCAACTACGGTACGGTCGTCTACAAAAAATCAGCCGCTGCTTTCGAATACTTGCGTCAGTCGCTTGGGACTCCACAGTTTGATGCAGCAATGCGTTCTTATTTCAGCGCTTGGAAATTTAAGCACCCCGGGCCGGACGATCTGCAGCGGTCGCTCGAAGCGAGCACACGAAAGGATCTTGCATGGTTTTTTGACGGCCTCATTCCAACTACAGGCCAGACGGATTATGCCATTGCAGGGTTGCGGCGGGAACGAACGGCCGATGGAGATACATTGGTCGTTTCCGTGCGCAATCGAGGAGATTTGGAAGGTCCATGGCCGCTTTATGGTTGCGTGGCTGATTCTATCTGGAAGCGCATAGAATGGTACAATCCAATCGATGCCGGTAGCGCAGGCAACTTGCGCATCGCTGCCGCCGATCGAAATGGATCGCCATACACCGCCTTGCGAATTGACCACAGTGGCATCATCTTGGACGCACGACCGCAAAACAACACCATGCGCACTAGCGGATTGCTCCGTCGGATTGAGCCGCTCAGCATACGCATGCTCACCCGTCTGGAGGATGGTTCAAAAACACAGGTAAATTGGCTGCCGGCGCTTGGTTGGAATGCGCACGATAAATTGCTCGCGGGCTTTGTCTTTCATAACAGCGTGCTGCCTTTGCGAAATTGGGAGTGGATGGCCATGCCTTTGTGGAGCACTGAGAATGCTCAATTGGCTGGAATTGGCCGGGTCTCGTTCAAAAAGAGCAACGGCAGATGGGAAGGGCAGCTCCGGAAATTTGCCACCCAAGGCATCGAGGGGGTGCACGCGTTGGATTACCTCCGGAGCAGGCTGCGTTACTTGCATCGCTGTAACCAAAATCCGGGCACGCCATTACGTTCGGATCTGAGCGTTTCGCTCATTGATGTGCGCGAACAATCTATTGGAATCGGCATTGACCCGGGCTTTGCTCCACAACTCGATACTTTAAGGCAAGCGCTGCGCCTGATTTACCGCATCAACAGTAATCGGGGCAATCTCAATCAGCAGGGTGAGTTGCGCATTACGGCTGGAGGTGCGGGACTCATGAACTGGGGTGAATTGATCCGTTGGACGGGTCTTTTTGAGGCTCCTTTCTTTCCGAAGTTGACGGATCAATCCATTGCGGTAGAAGCGATGTGGAGCGGGCGAAAGGAAGTGAATCGAAAAGGCAGGGGGTGGGACTGGCGCCTCTACGCAAGCCAGGCTTTTGGCGCGTCAAATGTCTACCCACTCATGACTGCAGGCATCACCGGCTCGACGGACAATTTCAAGGATCACTTGTTCTTTGGACGGGAGCCGTACGATTTGTTGAGCCGCATCATTGCGCGCGAACAAGGCGGGCTTCCGATCATGAATGTGCTCGGATCAAGCAATGCCGATGCGATGCAAATGCAAGTGCAAGTGAATGGGATGGTTTCAGGTCGCATTTCGAGGAATATTACGAAGCGAATACATGCCTACGGGGGAGGGTTGGTTGCAGGCAATATGAGGCTCGCAACGCTCGGATTGGAGATGGATCTGCGTTTTATGAAAGTGCAATTGCCGCTTGTGCAATGGCTCGATGGTTTCACGTCAGACGATGGTTTCACGTCACTCAATTTCAAAGGTCAAACCGCTTTTAGCATTGTGTTGAACCTAGAGGATCTCAGTCCTTATCAATTGCTCCGCAATGGGCAATTGCTGAATTGAGTGCGAAGAATGACGCAACAAAAAGGCCACCCCAAGGGGTGGCCTTTTTCATTTCAAATGGTTGAGCGGAAATTAAGCCTTGAGCTTTTTACTCAAGTCCAATACGCTAGGCGTTGCAATGAAGATGGAGCTGTAAGTTCCAACCACTACACCGATCATCAAGGCAAATACAAAGCCTTTGATGTTGTCACCGCCCAACAAGAAGATGGTGAGCAACACGACAAACGTCGAGAGCGATGTATTGATGGTACGGCTCAGTGTGCTGTTCAAAGCATCGTTCATGAGGTCCGTATCCTCTTTCTTATCGCCATACAGTCCGACGTATTCACGGATACGGTCGAACACAACCACCGTATCGTTGATGGAGTAACCGATGACCGTCAAAATCGCTGCGATGAACGCTTGGTCGATTTCCATCGTGAATGGAAGGATGCCAGCAAAGATGCTGAATGCACTCAATACGATGATCACGTCGTGCGTCATCGCGACCAATGCACCCAGGCCATATTGCCACTTTCGGAAACGGAAGAAGATGTAAAGGAAAATGATGAGCAAGGAGAACACGGTAGCGTTCCGGGCACCGGTTCGGAAATCATCTGAAATGGTGCTGTCTACCTTGTTGTACTGGTCAATGGTGTAGTCTACACCCGTCACAGCCAATCCTTCTGCCAAAGCAGATTGGATCAATTCGTCCTGGTTCTCTTCTTGGTTGTCGATCATGTAATTGGTCATGATTCGAACCTTGGCATCGCTGTCCTTGGTCTGTACAATCGGATTGCCTGTTTTGCCTTCTTCGGTGAATGCCACAGCCAATGATTCTCGAATCTGTTGTACGTCGATCGCCTCATCGAAGGAGACATCAAACGTTGTACCCCCTGAGAATTCGACGCCATACTGCAAACCTTTGGTGGCGAGGCTAGCGACACCACCCACCACAATGATTGCGCTGAGGATGTAGAATTTCATGCGGTTGCCAATGAAGTTCACATTGATCTTGGTGAACCAATCCTTGGTCATGTCCGTGTAGAAGCTGATCGGCTTCTTATTCTCTAGGCGACTGAAGAACACCAATCGTGTCAATACAATCGCAGAAAAGAGCGATGTGAAGATACCGATGATGAGCGTCGTTGCAAATCCACGGATAGCACCGCTACCAAAACTGTACAACACAAATGCGGTGAGCAATGTGGTCAAGTTTGCGTCAATGATGGCGCTGTATGCTTTTGAATAACCATCTTTCAATGCCACCATCAAACCTTTGCCTCCGCGCATTTCCTCGCGGATGCGCTCATAGATGAGAACGTTGGCGTCTACCGCCATACCGATGGTCAGTACGATACCTGCGATTCCTGGAAGGGTCAATGCTGCTCCAAGCGAAGCAAGCGCGCCAATCAAAAAGAAGAGGTTGGCAATCAAGGCCAAATTGGACACGAGTCCAGCGCCCTTGTAGTAGAAGATCATGTACAAGAGGATGACCGCGAGGGCAATCACGAATGAACTGAATCCTGCTTGAATGTTTTCTTCACCAAGCTGTGGTCCAACACTCACTTCGTCTACGATGCGAGCGGGAGCAGGGAGGGATCCTGCTTTGAGCAAGGAGGCCAAATCATTCGCTTCTGCCATTTTGTCTTCGATGCTCTGGTTAGAACCGAAGCTAATTTGAGAGCGGCCGTTGGTGATGGCGGACTGAACGCTTGGAGCGCTAAATACCAATCCATCGAGGATCACAGCAACTGCTCGCTGATTGTCAGCTGCACACGCTTCTGTCATTGCTCCCCAGATGCCGGATCCTTCACCGTCCATGGTCATGCTTACGACGACGTCGCCGATCTCATCATACGATACGCGAGCGTCAATGATGCTCTTGCCGCTCAACTTCGCCTTGCCCTTTCCACTCTCGTCCTTGATGGCATAAAGCGCGGCAAAGTTTTGCGTAGACTTGGCTTCCCACATCAATCGCAAGTCGGACTGGAGGGCTTGTTTCGCCTCTGGTCGACGCAACATATCATTGACGCGGTTGGTGTCTGCGATTGCGGTGTAACCGACGATCGATGAACGGCGTTGTGTCTCCAGTTGGAAGTACGCAAATAGCGGATTCATGGCGCGCTGCTGCTCAAGGGTGAGCAAGCTGTCGGCTGGAGCGTCTGCGCCAAAGAGTTCCGGACTCATCGCCCGTCCGAGCGCGTTGTTTGCTGCGGAAGCCCGTGCAAACATATCATCGATGCAGTACGTCTCCCAGAATTCGAGGTTTGCGGTACTCTTCACTTGCTTTCGAGCGCGCTCTCGGTCATCGATGCCAGGAAGCTCGACCAAAATTCGTCCACCACTGACCTTCTGTACGTTTGGTTGCGCTACACCAAGTTGGTCAATCCGCTTGCGGATTATGCTCTCTGTGTTGTCAATCGCAGTGTTGCTTTCGTTTTGAAGGATCAGGAAAATCTCTTCATCTGTGGATTGGGCAGGGAAAAGGTCCTTGCTTTCCAGATTATGGAATATGCGCCAAAGGTCAATGGGGTTTTCAGAGGCTCCATTGAGTTCCGTCCAGGAGCGCTCAAACAAGTCTACATACGTTAAACCTTGCGTCGTTCGCTGGGCAGCCTTTGCTTGTGCAATGGCTTGTCTAAACGTCTCGTTGCTGGAGTAATCACTCAACGCAATGAACAAATCGGGGATACTCACTTCGAGTGTCACAGACATTCCGCCTTGCAGGTCAAGTCCGAGGTTGAGTTCTTGCTCAATGACTTCTCGATACGTGTGACCAAACACGGGATAAATCTCAGCATTTGCACTGTCACGGAGGAATTCACGAGCGGCTTGCGCTGCCGAAGAGCTCCATTCGTTATCGGTGATTTCTCCATTCCTTTCCAGCGAGTCCGCTACAAAGGCTCCATATTGGTCTGCTTCTTCTTCGTAATTGCCTGCTACCCAGTTGAAACTGAGTGTGTAAAGCGTCGCAAAGGACAACAAAACGGTAAAGAGCAGAACTGCATTCTTATTTTGCATGATGCAAGGTTGTTTTCAGGGGCGCAAATATAACTTAAAAAACCATCAAAAATGAGGGCGTCTTAGGGTACGAAGTACCTTTGCATTATGTTTCAGTTGCATCGGGTTTTTCTAGCGCCCATTCTTTTTGCAGGTTTTTGGGCAAGTGCAATGGTCTCATTGCCAGTGCGCACGGCATCTGCTCAATCCGGAATGTACCAATTGGCTGTTTTGCAGTACCGAGGCGGCGGAGACTGGTATTCCAATCCAACGGCCGTTCCCAACTTGGTGGCTTTCTGCAATTCAGAGTTAGGGATGCAGTTGAATGATGAGGTAGCTACGGTGGATGTCGGAGCGCCGGAGCTGTTTGATTATCCTTGGTTGCACATGACCGGACATGGAAATGTGGTCTTCTCGGGTTCCGAAGCTCAGAATCTGCGGATTTATCTGGAGGCCGGAGGGTTCTTGCACATATCGGACAATTACGGAATGGATCAGTATGTCCGCCGCGAAATGAAAAAAGTACTGCCGGAAGCGGAATGGGCTGAGTTGCCTTGGTCTCACTCGGTCTTTCAATCCATTTATGCCTTTGATTCAGGGTTGCCCAAGGTGCATGAACATGATGATATGCCTCCTCGCGGTTATGGCCTTTTTTGGAAAGGGAGGCTGGTTGTTTTCTACGATTATGAATCAGATTTGGGCGACGGCTGGGAGGATTGGCAAGTGCACCGGGACCCGGAGGAAGTGCGCCAGTTGGCGCTGAAAATGGGAGCAAACTTGGTGGCTTTCGCACTTCAGGGATGTGTCGAGGCCAACTGACTCAAGAGCTGGAAATGCTCACGTGCCATCGGCCATCGCGGTGGTTCTTTGTGAGGTCTAAACCCTGCCATTCCATGGCGGCAACGAGGTCGTTCCAACTGTCTTCCGTTCCGTCAGCGTAATGCCGTCGCAAATCATCAAGGGCATCGGTGGCACCGGCTACTTCGTTCAGCACTGACCAATAATCGGTTTCGGTCAAACCAATGCGCTCCACTCCAAATTGTTCCCATAGCATGCGCATGGCTGTCTGCAAAGAAGCTTCGCCGCCCGTGAGCTGCATGATCCGAACGTCGCACAAAAATGCCAAAACAGCACCTTCCACGTAGATGGACCCTTTCCTTCCTGGCACGCCGGCTTCATAGCCGTCCAGCCAGGTGTCAAAGCTCGATTGGGCGACGCTGCTGTTCAGCCGTCCCGGGTTATTGACGTGTCGGTCCAACAAGCGTTCCATGAGTCTGCACCATCCCGGCAAATCCACCACACCACATTCGAATAGGAAAAGGTCTCCCATGTAAGTCGTGACGCCTTCAGCGACATATCCCATACGACTGGGACAGGCTTGGGCAAATTCATAAGGCGTCCATTCCGCAGGACGGATGCGTTTGACATTCCAAGCGTGGTAGAGTTCGTGGGAAGCGATCCCGATCAATTCATCATACCCACTTTGGGGTTTGCGTTTGGCGGATGGACCGATGGCGAGCACTGTCGTGTCTTCATGTTCCTCTCCGTGCCGCACCTCACG
>CAXDQP010000062.1:0-9516 GCA_963991335.1 uncultured Flavobacteriales bacterium | reverse complement strand
ACACTAGATCGCTCGTCGGCAGCGTCAGATGTGTATAAGAGACAGGAGTAAAAAAGTGGTTGCAGATCGTTTTGAAGAGGAATTGGTCGTGGCGCATCTTGAAAAAGGCCTGTACTACAGTGTTCGTGGCGGAATTGTAGAATTATTAGATGCGATGCCATTTGACGATGCATCCCGCGGAAAGTTGGAGTGGATCGATCGATGTAATCCCGATCCGGCTGAAATTGAACAAACTCAGAAAGTTTGGGAGATGATGCTGAAGGAAGAATTGATTCTGGAGTATTCCGGTCAAATGGATCGAAGAAAGCCGGGTTTTATGCTCGAAAAGCGGATTCCTTCTGAACTGCTAACCTTCGGCGATATGCAGGATTTGTTGGCACTTGACATTATCCATGAAGTGGATGATGAGGGTTGGCCTGAGCAGGAGAATGAGGAGTCTTCGTTGCCGGAACGTTCAGGTTCAGATGAAGATTCGGCATGAAACGGCTCGAATTTGATGCCTTCTTTGACCGTTCGCTGTCTGTTTTTTCAGCAGCGGAAAGCAAGTCACCGCAACTGCATATTTTAAAGGCTGACTGGAGCGGTTTTCGGGTTGAAGTGCGATGCAGTTGCACCCAGTTGTGGAAACGAATCGCTCCGGCTATTTCTCATTGGGCTGCTCCGGTAGACGATCACGCTCCGGATCTTATTTTGCATGCTTCGAGCAATCGGGCATTGCAAGAGCCGCTGGTAGCTCCCAATTGGATCGGTGGACAATTTACCGAGGCCGGTGTGCCGTTGGATATGAATGGAGAAGCAGTGGACTTTGATTTGCGGTTTCAACCATGGCATAAGCTAATCCATGCACACCGTGATGGGCATGGGCTTTTTTGGGTGGCAGATCCAGAAAAATTGCCGTGGTGGGAAGACACGTTTCCTTTCCGTGTTTTGCTTCACTGGGGTACGCGAAACACCACACTCCAGCTCATGCATGCAGCGGCCGTATCACCTGATGGCTCGTCATCTTGGCTGATTCCTGGGCCCAGCGGGTCAGGAAAGTCCACGACCGTTGTTTCGCTGCTGGAGTCTGGATTTTCTGCTCAAGGAGATGATTACATCTTGGTGGATACAGGAGAGAATCCCATGGTTTTTCCGTTGTACGATTCCATCAAGTTGACCTGGGATGCGGTAGGGTCTTGGTTTCCTCACTTAAAGGATAAATTGCGATTGCCGGCGGAAGGAGCAAAGGCAGTTTCGTCCCTCACTCGGATTGGAACCTTGGCTCGAAAAATGCCCATCCGTGGCATACTCATTCCCGAACTGCCCTCAAGTCATGAGGCATTGGATTCAATTTTTTGTGAGAAAATCAGCGCCTCAGCTGCGATGCTCGCCATCGCGCCCACCACCTTAATGCACCTTCCTGAGGATCGGCCACAATCCTGGGCCCGATTTAGAGCGCTGCTGAATCAAGTTCCAACCTTTCGTTGGGGGTTGAGTGCAATCCTGCAATTGAATCAAACGCGCTTTCCGCTTTTAGCAGAGTCGAAGCTGTGGGAGGTCGCAGTCATTATGCCCGCATACAACCCGGGACCAGAACTCGAACGAGCATGGGAGAGTCTGGTTTCACAAAATTGGTTCAACGCTAAGTTCACCCTCTACCTGGTTGATGATGCCAGTGACGATGGCACAGCAAAAATGCGAATCGCTGCCCTCGCCGCGCATGAACCAGAACGTATAAAGCGCATAACACTGGAGCGAAATTCAGGGCCAGCTGCAGCTCGCAATGCGGGCATTGATGCTGCCCAAGTGGCGGGAGTGGATTGGATTGGTTTTTGCGATCATGATGACGCCTGGCCGGAAAACAAATGGTTGCACTCCATTTCGAAGGCTTGCATGGATCCTGAATTGCAGATCGTTGGCGGTAGGGTCCAATACCACATTGTCCCAGGCGTGGAAGATCCGATTGATAAATACCTCGATGACGAACGTCACATCAGTCACGTTCATTTGGGGGCAATTTTGGTCCGACCTGAAGTCTTCGAGCGCATTGGTCATTTTGATTCGGATTTGCGTTTTAGCGAGGATTTTGATTGGTGGAACCGCGTTCGTGAAGCATCCGAACCCTTCATCATCTTGGAAAACACCATGCTCCATTACCATTGGCACGGGAATAACTCGGTCAAGGACATGAGCTCGAAGTCGCTGGGGATTTTGGACATCTTGTCCAAGTCGATTCAACGCAGACGATCGGCAAACGTGAATGGCAAACCGCGTCCAATGGCATCCTTGCGAGATGAATCTGAGAGGTGGCGATATGATGTGGTGGTTCCGGTGTTCAATGGGATGCAGTTTCTGCCCAGTTTGTTGCAAAATATTGCCCAGCAGGAGACACCACCACATCAGGTGATTTTCGTGGATGATGCCTCGACGGATGGTTCAGCAGAATGGTTGAAGGACCAACTGCCCGGGTGGTTTGGCAATCGAGGAAAACTCATCACCTTGGAGGCCAATAATTGCGTTGCTGCGGCTCGAAATGTTGGATGGAGGGCAGGTGAAAGTGCATGGTGTGCATTTTTGGACCAAGATGATATGTGGCCGCCTGATAAGCACAGCATTCAATTAGGGGCGCTCAAAGCAGACCGAAACCGCTCGTGGGCTACCACATGGATTCAGCCCGAACTTGCGGAAGGGTTCGAATGGCCGGATAATTGGGATGTCATAAGCAAGAGTCCTCACAAGTGCGTTGTTCCCTCAGGATGGATTGTGGCTCGTTCTGCTCTTTTTGATGTCAATGGGTTCAACGAGGAATACAAGTTGGGGGATGATACTGAGTTCGCGGTCCGCATGCGCGACCGCTTCGGAGAGGAAATAGTCTGTGAAGATGTCTTCGTCATCCGTCGGTTTGGGGAACACAATAACAGCAATAGGACGGAGGAGATGAAAATCGAACTGATGCGCATGCTTCGCGAGCGAATTGGGGCTAAACGCCAATCCAAATGAGTGAGTCACACGTTTTGATCATCATACCTGCATTCAATGCAGTGAAGTTTATTGAGGAGTGTGCGCTCTCCATACAAGCCCAAACCTATACTTCATGGCGCGGAGTCATTGTGGATGATGGAAGCTCCGATGGTACGTTCGAAGCTGCCACGGCATTGGCAAAAATGGATAGTCGATGGAGCGCAATTCGCAAAGCGAATGGAGGTGCCCCGAGTGCAGTAAATGTTGCATTGCTTGACCTTTCACCTGCAGTTTGGGCGGTTGCTTTTTGTGACAGCGATGATTTGTGGTTGCCCCTTAAACTGGAAAAACAGGTTGCCATTGCTCACAAACAGCGCGCTGGTCAGGCGGTATGGGCGATTGGTACACTGATGGAAGAATTCAATAGTTTTCAGGTGGATTCTCCGAGGTCTCTTTCAGCACGCCCTGGATCACACAAACATTTTTGCCGCACGAATGCGTTGTTGTCGCGCGAGTTAATCGAAAATCTCGGCCCCATGGATGAGGATGTGCGATATATGGATTTTGTGCATTGGATTTCGCCCGCTTTAAGGGGAGGTGTCGAGCCTCTCTTCGTGAAAGAGGTGCTCACTCGACGCAGGGTTCACGAAAACAATATGACGGCAAAACCGGATAAGCAAAAATACCTCGAATTCCTTCGCAATCACATGCGCAGCGGCCAAATGTAAATCCCGTCAAAGTGACTCATTCCAATCATTCAGATGAAAATTTGATGGTGCTGGTCAAAGCACTTCTTTCTCCTGATTCCGAGAATGCAAAGTTGTGTTTAGAACAATGGGAGCGGGCAACGGATGTGTCCGATTTGGATGGTCGGGCATTGCGGTTAATTCCGCTTCTATCGGATCGGTGTAAACAGCACAAAATTGAAATTCCTTTTCCCAAAGCCGTGTCGAAGATGGAGCGGTATTGGTGGCTGAAACACCGCTGGAACGAACGCGTAATTCAGCCGCTCCTCGCGCATTGGATTGAACAGGGAATGACCCCTGTCGTGATCAAAGGACTGGCAGTTCAAAACCAAATTGCTCGGCCTTTAAATCGCACCATGTCCGACATCGATGTGTGGTTGCCGTATGAGCAGATTGATGCGGCAATTGACTCATTGTATGCAGCGGGTTTTGAGATGGATGCGTCGATTCGAATGCGTTATGAACAGAATCCTGAGCGCTACAGATTATTGAGCCATGCAGTACCCTTTCATCACACAAAGCTCGATGTTGAATTCGATCTTCATTGGCGATTGGGGGGGTTAGTTGCTCGAAACAGGGTTACAGACTGGCTTTCAAATTCTGCAACGGTTGAATTGACCCTTGACGGCTGGGCGAAAGGCATTCGGGCTATGTCAGGTGTTCCTCTGGTTCGAACGATCATAGGGAATGGTTATATGGATGGCAACTGGTCATCTGTGATGTGGATTTTAGATCTTCATCAGTTGACTCAGAAATGGTCCTTGGCCGATTGGGAAGAGTTGAAGGAGAGCTTTTTTGAAGATGGTGTGGATTTTATGTGGTTTTGGTGTTTGAGCACGTTGTTTGAAAACGGAGCGAAATTGCCCCCGAAATCGTTTGAAGCGGCGACCCCACAACCATCGATTCATTATCGCAGGAACATTTTTAAGCCATACAAAGATTCTAGGTTTGCGCGTGTTCTTGTGGCTGTGCCTCAATGGAGACGAATGTATTCGGCCATTCGAAAAACACAATACCGCGCCTACGGTGAGCGATTCCCTCGAAAAGTGAAAATCTTCCTTGCATTTTTCCGAACAACTCCATGAGATCAGGGGCGCCGCAGAAACTTCGCTTACTCTTCGAGACAAATTCTGATTGGGACGCCGACCGCAATTCTGCTGTCAGTTTGTTGGGAATGTCTTCAAAGCCTTGAATTCATCAGGGTCAACGAATAAGGGGTTCGAAAACGGTCCCGTAACGGGAACAACAGCTTATGGATGCGGAATTTGCAACCGTCAGCATGATCCAATTGAATTTCAAGGTCGAAACGATATCTTGTGCTGACGATATGGCTTCCCCCTCTCTTAAAATACCCCGAGCCCGCGGAGCTTGGCCTCTTCTAGGTCATGCACTTTCTTTTCGGCGGGACCCCATTCGGTTTTTTCGAAAGCACGGCCAGGGCAGGGGGCCTGTTTACTTTTTCCAATTGTTTCAACGGAAAATCATCGTTGCCAACGATCCAGAGGCTGTGGAGGCAATTTTGATCGGTGAAGTCCAACAGTTTTCGCGCAAGAAGACCTACGCCTTCTTGGAGGCACTGCTGGGCAATGGGTTAATCACCTCCGAAGGCGCACATTGGCGAAAAAATCGCCGCATGATGCAACCTGGATTCAAGCGCGAGCAACTTGTCGGCCTGATGGGGGGCATTCAAGAGTCGGTCTCGAATTGGTGCCAGCGCATCGAGCAAGGGGGACAAAATGCACAATGCGTCGATCTGCACCATGCGATGAACGCACTGACCTTGGAGGTTCTCACAGGATCAATCATCGAGACAGGTTGGAGTGGTGAACTTGATTCCTTACTTGGATTACGCGGAGCATTTCATCTTGAACCTTCGCGTGTCGAAATGCAGTGGCGTTCTATCGAGTCTGGCTATGGCTCAACGTTGCCTCGATGCTGGGATGGATGCAGTGGTAGGTGCACAAGTCGGGGAGACCAGCATTCTGTCCCGCGCCGCGTTGCCCATAGCTCAGTTTCTCGGAAACCATTGCAAAGCCCAAGAGGGCGCCTATGGAATGCTCCTTCTTGAGCCAGATGTTGTGGAACAGCCGTTGCAGTTTGGAAAGGCAGGCGTGCTTTATCCTTCAGCGCAATGGGGAGATTGTGGGTGGAGCCTGAATTGCGATTTGGCCTGGCTCGACTGAATCGACGGTACTGACGGTACGTTTTTGGTCAGGTTCCTACTGTGGTTAAGAAATTAGCAAGCCGCCAATGATGATGATGGTGAAACCCACTACAATCTTCGTCATCGGAGCATTGATGAATTCTTGGAATTTTACTTTTCGCGCCTGCTTTTCTGCTGCTCTTATTCGCTGTCTTTCGGCGTGTTGTCGCTCCAATTCAGCTTGTATCTCTTGCTTGACTTTTTCTTGCCTTGCTCGATCGCGCTTCACGGCTTCACGGCGAAGGCGTTCCGTATTCTCCCGTTCTTCCGCGCTTTCGGAGGAAGGGGACGGCTCAGGATTTTTTACGTGTGTTGAATTCCAATTAATAGCGGTAGACGTGAAGTTCATTCCTTTTTTTTGAGCGTCCCACTTCCAATCAGGGGTCGCGGCCTTGATTAGGGCCAAAATGCCTGCAATGAGGAGGAGGAGGCTCAAGAGAACAAGCCCAAACTCCCCAAAGGCCAGCCCAATCAAGCCGATAATCGAGCCAATCAATACCGCAGGCAAACCCAATAGGGTCAGAATAACACGCTGCGCAGTATGATTTTTTGGAACCATCGTTGACGTTACGGCAACACTTGTTTCGCCCAAGGCACCACTTGCGGTGACCGTGGTGTCTGAGAATGCGACGATTTGGGATTCGTGCGCCGGCAACAACAGTGGATCAAGCTTGTCCATTTCCGATTCAGACATTAAAGTTTTTGTCGGAATCAATGCGTCATGGAGCAACGGGCTTCGGGGGTGCGTTTGTTTTTCCAATGGAAGCTTGAGGTCGCATGCAGTCGCGTTCAGATGCGCACTCGCGTCACGATGCGGGCTCAAATGAAATTGTTCGCGTGCAGTACTTTCCGAAGCATGCCCTAGCGTTTCAATGTGCCAACCCGGCATCAACGAGCGTTTTTGCATCGTACACCCCATCATGCTCCAGACAAAAGCAACGCCCAAAAGCAAGTAAATTCGGTTCATGCTAAAGTGTTTGTTGTTATTGTGCCAACAAGGTAAGACAACAAAGAAGTTGTCTAATTCTGCGCAGAGAGAGGCTGGGTAGCCTGAGTTGTGATCAGTCGATTATTTCAACGGAAAATGTATCACCTTGTCCGATCAGCGTTACCAGCTCGATGCCTTCTGTAACCTTGCCAAAGCAGGTGTGTTGGCGATCGAGATGAGCGGTTGACTCCCGGCTGTGCACCAAAAAGAACTGGGATCCACCTGTGTTACGTCCAGCGTGTGCCATGGACAAAACGCCGAGGTCATGGTGCTGGTTTTCGCCGTCCAATTCGCAATCGATTTGATAGCCTGGTCCTCCGCTTCCAATGCCTTGTGGGCAACCTCCTTGAGCGACGAATCCCGGGATGACCCGATGAAACTTTAAACCATCGTAGAATCCTTTTTTGGCCAATTTCACAAAGTTGGCCACCGTATTGGGTGCATCTTTTTCGAAGAATTCAACGGTCATGGTTCCTTGGTCGGTAGTGATTTTTGCTTGCATGGAGTTGGTGATTGATGCCTGTTGTGCGCGGCGGAGTTTGGAGTCGATTGAGTTGTGAACGAAAAAGCCTCCGATGAGGGAGGCTTTTCTTTAGCGAGAAACGAGATTCGAACTCGCTACCCCAACCTAGGCAAGGTTGTTCTCTACCACTGAGCTATTCTCGCTTTTCCATTCCAGCGCTTCCGCCGTGAAGTGGACGGCAAATTTACGGAACGGATGCGCATGGGCAAAGCATTCACTCGAAAATTTCTTTTGGTTCCACTTCTTGGACGAAATTTGTTACGTGAATTACCTCGCACACCTGGTATTGGGCGGAGCGGATTCTGATGTTCGCCTCGGCAATTTCATCGGGGATTCGGTCAAGGGAAATCGATTGACGGATTATCCGGCTCCTGTGGCGCAAGGGATTCGATTTCACCGTTGGGTGGATTGTTTTGCAGACGAACACCCGGCAGCGCTTCGTGCACGTGCGGCATTGCGCCCGCGTTTGGGCCGCCTCGCCTCTGTTGGCGTTGATTTGTTGTACGACCACTTTCTCGCCAAGCACTTTGACCGTTGCTGTCCCGATTTGATGGGGTTGGGTCCGTACGCACAAGAAGTGATGGCCGATTTGGCCCTTCGGAAAAATGAAATGCCTCTGCGAAGTCAGCGTTTTTTTACCGCCATGCAGGATCACAATTGGCTCGTTGGTTATGGCCGTCAGAAAGAGATGGAAGCAGTTTGCAGATCCATGGACAACCGGATTGCACTGCGGCTTGGCGTGCCTGCTAATTTGAAGGAATTGTTTGCAGCCGCAGAAGATTTTGGGGTGCCTGTTCTTGAAGACCAATTTTTCCTCTTCTGGGAAGAATTCCGACGCAAAGCTCCCATTGAACTCCGCCGCCAAAAAAGTGCATCTGCTGCGCTAGGAACGGCCGCGGAGAAATGATGGGCTTGCCTTACCTTCGCAGGTATGGTAGAGATGACCTATAACAGCACGCGGAGCGATTTGGCTATTCCGGAGTACGGACGAACCATTCAAGAAATGGTGGACCATTTGAAATCCTTAGCAGACAAGGAGGAGCGGAACAAATGCGCGAACGCTATTGTGAGCATCATGGGTTCCGTGGTGCCGCAAGAGGGCGACAAAGAAGAGGTGCAGAAAAAGCTTTGGGGCCAACTCTATTTGATGGCCAACTACGACTTGGATGTGGATTGTCCGGGCGAAACGCCAACGCGCGAAAGCCGGACCGAGCCCCCGGCCCGTCTTGATTATCCGAATGCGCAATCGCGTCTTGGGCATTACGGTCAGATGACCCGTGATTTGATTGAAAAGGCGAAGACGTATGAAGAGGGTGAGGAAAAAGCCGCGTTGGTTTTGACCATTGCCAATTTGATGAAACGCCACTACCTGACATGGAACCGAGCAACCGTTGAGAATACTTTGATTGCTGAGCAGCTCAAAGAAATGAGCGATGGTGCACTTACATTGCCGGAAGAGGCGGAGCTGGTTAGTTCTGCCGAAGTACTGAAAAGCAAGCGGAAAACGAGCGATGCCATGGACCGATGGCGCGGCAAGAAAAAGCGCCGTTAAACCGGTTCTTTTCAGAGCGGTTCCTTCAAACTTCCCCTGTCGAAAAGTTTTCAGGGCATTGACTCTCGCGAGGATTCTCCTGCGTTTCTTGTGGATGTCGGAGAAATGGGATCAACGCCATCCCGGAGATGCTCTTTTGAACGTCTTGATCCGATACTAACGCTAAACGATCGGGCCATGTCCAGTTTTATCATTGAGGGCGGACATACATTGTCCGGAGAGGTTATTCCGCAGGGAGCGAAGAACGAAGCCCTGCAGATTCTTTGTGCGGTTTTACTTACGCCTGAACCGGTGACCATTTCCAATTTGCCCGACATCGTGGACGTCAATAAATTGATTGACTTGCTGGCTGGCATGGGCGTAAAAACACAGCGCAAAGGCCCCGGGTCCTTCCGTTTTCAAGCGGATGATGTCAACCTGGATTATTTCAAAACCGAAGAGTTTCGTCAAAAAGGGGGGGCACTCCGCGGGTCAACCATGAACTAGGGAACACTGTTGGCCCGATTCGGCACAGCGGCGCTTCCAAAGCCGGGGGGGGACAACATTGGCCGACGCCGAATGGGC
>CAXDQP010000061.1:0-9542 GCA_963991335.1 uncultured Flavobacteriales bacterium | reverse complement strand
GGTAGGTGTAATGCGGATCCGATGCGGCAGGATTGGCGAGATTGCGCACCAAGTGCATCACCTCATCGCCCCATTCGGATTGCCATGCAGGATTTCCCTTGGCCATGGCCGCAGCTGCATAGAGGAAATAGCCGTAATGAAAATGGTGGTCATTGTAGAGGCCTTGCCCGAAGCTCCCGCCCGATGATGAAATCACACCGCCCCAGCTTTCATCGTAGCGCAAAGGATCGCTGTTCGTCGCATTGAGCCAGGGATGCAGCGAGGCCGCCAATGTGGATCGATAACTTTCTGCGAGTGCCGTCTCATTCAGTTCATCGGCAATGACGGCTAGCCGTCCCACGGCAGCAAGCTGCTTGCCGCCGAAATACGTGTCTCCCGCCGTAATGGGCCAATTCACATCCTCCGCCAAGGCGTCTCGCACGTCTTGCTCCAATGATGGGGCAATGCCTTCGGGCGATTCGAATCCGATGGTTGTCAGGGGTTCAGTCATGTGCCAGGTCGATGCCGCCACCGGGTACATGTTTCCTTTGATCGTTGGGTACGAAGCAGATGCCTCCACGGATTCTGCCAAAACAGGGACGTGATGAGGTAGCGCGCAAAGCAGCGGAACTCCCGGCTCACCTCCTGTCATACTCACCACCTGCCAATCAAAAACCAGTTCTCCCGAATCTCCTGTGGCCGAAGCGGAGACTACACCTGCCGTCGGGCAGGCATCGGCATGGGCATCGAGCAATGCTTCGTTGGCCATTGCCCCCGATCCTTCCAGCACGGCGATGCGCATGGAACCCGTCATGGGCGTGGCCGCAGTGAGCGTGTTGTTTGCAATGATGAACGTGACTACTTCAGACGTGTACAGGATCCATGTTTGGCCATTGTTCAGTGCCAATTCAAATCGGTCTCCCGTCATTGTTGCATTGACATTGGTGCCGTTGACGCTCAGAACCGCATGAATGGTTGAAAGCTGAGGCGTAAGATTCTCGTATACCGCAGTCAAGTATGGCATTCCTCGCACCACGGGTGCTGTCATGCTTCCTCCCCCTGCAGAAGTCCATTCTACTCGTACCGACAAAGGATCGTAATCGATTACTTTATGCGCATTCAATGATTCCTCTGCACCCAATGTCCAATTCGACACAAAAGATGAGATGACATACGTGGAGCCCGTGGTTTTTCCAGGCATACATCCACTGAATCCATCGGTCGAGCATCGGACGATGTAGGGCAACGCGTTGGCAATTCCCGTTCCTTCATTGAGTGCGAAATTCTCCCACCACACATTCGTGGGGAGAGGCTCATTCATGGAAGCCCAACGAGCGGTTGGCATCTGACTGTTCTCGATCGAGGCAAACGGCGGCGCGTCTTCACTCAAAGGAACATCTTCGAGGAGATTAATGGGAGATTGTCCGTGAGCGAAATCGACACCAAAAAGCAAGGCCGTGAACGCGAGGATTGGGAATGTGCGGAGAGCTTTCATAGAGCTCAAGTTACAGGCTACCGGTAACTTATTCAAGTTCACTCAAGAACCCTATCACCATTGCATGGGCACTTCCATCAATAAAAAGCGCGCATCTTCTGTGGCCGTGATGTCAATGAATCCGGTGTCCCAAACGCCCAAGCCGTCGCGACGGGAAAGGGATTTGCCGTCAATTTCCAAGGCCCCTTCTAGTACAAAGGCGTAGACGCCTTGTCCCGAACCATGCAATCGGTATTCACCGCGTTGCTGTGAATCCCACGTCCCGAGATGAAACCATGCATTTTGGTGCATTTGTACCCCTTTCGCACCATCGGGACTCACCACACACAAGAAGTCGTTTCGTTCTGCTTCCTGTGCAAACGTTTCTTGATCGTAGGAAGGCTTCAAGTCCCTTTCGTTCGGAAACACCCAAATCTGTAGAAACCGAACGGCATCCTCACTGCTGTGGTTCTTTTCGGAGTGCATGATGCCTGTTCCTGCAGACAGGATTTGCACATCACCGCTGCGAATGACCGCGGTATTGCCCATATTATCGCCGTGCTCGAGGTCTCCAGAAAGCGGAATGCTAACAATCTCCATGTTGTCATGCGGATGTGTTTGGAACCCTCTACCTCCCGCGACGTAATCATCATTCAGCACGCGGAGCGCGCCAAAATGCATCCTTTCCGGGTTGTGCCAACTCGCAAAACTGAAGGAATGGTATGTGCTGAGCCAGCCGTGATTGGCGTGTCCGCGGGTATCCGCTGCGTGGTAAACGTATTGCGCTGTGGTATCGGACATGTTGGAGCTAGGTTGGTGCAAAGACGTGCTCGTGCTGCCTCCCAACAATGCGAAGACCATGAAGGCCAGAGAAATCAGGATGTGTGACGGCATATCTAGGCGGTGTGAGTTTGCAATATTCAATCGAGTAGAACACTTAAAAAACCGCCTGGATGAACAAATGGTTCAATGCTATTGCGCCTTTCGATCGTTGAGGGCACGAACAATCCAAATCAATAGCGCAATGGCCAAAACACCGAGGCCGGCGTATTGAAACCACGAGTTTTCCGCCCCGTCAAACTCCCCTCGCAGTCGCGCCAAGAAGGTGACTCCCATAACGAATCCCACATATCCATAATGCACCCGATGGTATACTTGGTTTGGCGCCATGCGGACGATGGCAACAGGATGCAACAGCACCATGGCGTAGGCCAATCCACCGCCAATGAGTTTTGTAAGCACGAGTTCCACTTCATTTTGGGAAACATTGAGTCCGACCAACCCAAGATGGATGGCATGAACCCAAGCAAAAAGCGTAGCAACGGCCAACCACCACTGCCGGTCAACCTGTGATTCATTTCTCGCTTGAAAGTGCATCCAAGCTCCAGAGAGGAAAATCACAAAAGAAAAGCGGCCCGAATACCGCGCAGCCAGTCTTACACCTTCGGCCCAGGTTTCGGCTTCTCCTTGCGACCAGGACCAAATCAAGCACTCACAGACGGTTCCCAGAACGAGCGGCGCGAGCAAAGTTGCGTTGCGATTCATAGGGAAAAGATAAAGGTTTTGACCCTTGAACTTTTCTTCATACCTTTTAAGTAACCACTTAAGCACTGATTTCGAACCTCTTCGGCTTCCAACTGCTTATCACTTCATGCGCTTCAAAAAGCAAAAAACCATCCACCTCATGCGCGCGTTCGCACTTGCTTTCGTCTGTGCTCTTATGTCCAGCACTGGCCTGACGCAATCCGAAGCGTCGGTGTTACGCGACTGGAACGAAGTGATGCTCAATGCCATTCGAAATGATTTGGCTCGCCCAAATGTGCATGCCAGGAATCTCTATCATTTTACCGAAGGCATCTACCACCTGCAACTCCGCACGGAAGGAGCCGCGACAGAAGCGATCGACAGCGAAGTCGCGGTGTGGCCTGATGATGAAGAAGCGCTGCTCACCATCCAAAACGACGAAATCAACTTCGACCACGCCGTAGCCGCCTACGGCTATCGGTTTATCCAATTGCGGTATGCACAATCACCCGGCTGGGCATTCACCCTTTCGAATCTCGTTACCACATTCATTTCCAGCACGAGTAGCACACCGAATGTTCTGCTAAACACTTCCCCGGCTGCCGCCTGGGGTTGGGCGTGTGCCGAAGCCATCAATACCGCCTACCAATTCGATGGCGCCAATCAAGATGGAGGCTACGACAATACGTGCTATCAAGCCGTCAATGATCCACTGGATGTGACCGTGGAGGCATCGTGCACTGAGCCCGTTGAGTTTCCGAATCGATGGCAACCGTTGTCCTTTGGCGGTGCGTTTGAAGACCAGTCCGGCAAACAAACCTTCGAAGATGTGGTCCCGTTCAGTGGCGCCAATTGGGGCAATGTGACCCCTTTTGCGCTTGACCCCGCAGAAGCGATGTACGCCGAACGCGATGGATGCACCTATCCTGTTTACCTTGATCCCGGGCCTCCCATTATGCTCGGTGAAAGCAGTGACACCCAATACGAGTGGCAAACGGGATTCGCACATGTCGCTGTCTGGCAAAATCACCTCAATGTAGCCGATGGCGTCAGCATTGACATCAGTCCTGGCGCTTGCGGCAATATCAATGCCTACCCGGCCAATCCCGATTACCTCTACGGCATCAACGAAGGAGGTGACTTTGGAACAGGCCACGCGCTCAATCCTGTCACCGGCATACCGTACCCGGCACAAAATGTCTTGCGCGGAGACTACACCCGAGTATTGGCAGAATTTTGGGCAGACGGACCTGAATCGGAAACACCACCAGGGCATTGGTTTACCATCCTCAACAGCGTTACCGACCACCCCGATTTCGATTGGAAGTGGGAAGGAAAAGGAGAGCCTTTGCCTCCGAATGCTTACTTAGCACGTGCGTACCGATTGTTGGGCGGAACCATGCACGATGCCGCGATTGCCGCTTGGAGCGTCAAGGGCTACTATGACTTTGTTCGGCCCATTACTGCCATCCGGTACATGCTTTCCAAAGGACAGAGCTCCCAAAGCGAGTCACCATCTTATCATCCCGAGGGCGTGCCGTTGATTGAAGGTGTTTTTGAATTGGTTCAAGAAGGAGATCCAATATTGGAGAGTGAACCTGAAGCATTGGGCACGGTAAAAACCCACCGTTGGCTCGCAGGCGATGAAGGCAGCGACGGGGAATTTGGTTGGACCACGGGCTGCGCCTGGCGCCCCTTTCAAATGCCCACGTTCGTCACCCCACCATTTGCCGGTTATGTCAGTGGACACTCTACCTACTCCCGCGCGGCCGCAGATGCCTTGAGTTTTGCGACTGGCAGCCGTTATTTCCCAGGAGGCGTTGGGATTTTTGAAGTGGAAGCAGGGACCTTTTTGGCGTTTGAATCCGGACCTTCTGAAGCGTTTGAATTGCAATGGGCCACCTACCAAGATGCGGCGGACCAGTGCGCATTGAGCCGCATTTGGGGCGGTATTCATCCGCCAATGGACGACATCCGAGGGCGAGAAATGGGCAAACAGGTGGCACAATTGGCCATCGCTCAGTTTCGAGAAGAGTTGGATGTCATTTTCACTCCGGTGATGTGCCCCGAAGACATCGACGGCAACGGCAATGTGGGCACCAACGACCTGTTGGCCCTGCTGTCGAAATACGGGGAAGATTGCGAGTGAACGGCGGCCTTAACACACCCAGAGTAGGACGGCCCAGAGCACTACGGCAAACGAAGAAAAGAAACCTACGGTGGCATACGTGAAGTACTTCAACCGCGTGCTTTCCAACTGCTGGACGTGGTCCAATTGTTCTTCTGCGAGCGTTCTCCAAAGCAAGGCATGACGTTCCTCTTCGGCATCGCGAGCCCGACGCATCAAAGCATAGATGCGCTCCTTGCTTCGTGCAATGCTCTCCTGCAAGGGATCATCTGCCGCAGCATAGGCCCACCGCATGGCGGCCGCCAATTCCGATAAACGAAAAGTGAATCGCATGCCCCTTTAACGGGACGTCAATCCACAAGGTTTCAGTGGCCTGAGGAGCTGATTTGACGAACATCGAGCGCTTTGTACGCATCCGCTTGGGCCTCGACTTGGCAGGCATACATTCCGGCCGGAAGTTGGATGCTCTCCAGATCCATGCGCAAGGCATGAGTACCCGCCGGCAAATTGCCGCATTCGCGCTGGTACACGCACCGGCCATTTAAGTCCCAAAGCGACAAACTAACCTTCGCGGATTGGTGCAATTCGAGCGGAAACGTAGTCTCTGTCCGACAGGGATTGGGGTAATTTTGACCCAAGGCCATGACCTGCGCGCTTCGCATTTCATGATAACCCACCCCTGAAGTACCGGATAGTTCCAACGTCGCTTCGTATACCGATACGTATTCGCTCGCAGCTTCTTTCCATTTCAAGGTGGCCATTTGCAAATCGAAACCATCAGCAAAGACGCCGTCTTGTCCAGGTGAAAGCGGATCTGGACCTTCAGGATAGAGTTCGGGGTGCGCAGCCACCGCCGCTACCGTCTCGTCGTGTGGCCATGTCCATTGAGAAACGGCGCTGTACGCGCTGCTCACGTACACTTGAAAATGGACGTGAGTCACCCGGCCTGGGTACCATCCCGGAACAATGGTGATGAACTCGCATTCGCCGTTTTCATCAGTGATCTGATAACCGCGGCAATAGGTGAGCCCTTCCTCGGAATTGTAGCCCGAATACCCTCCCACATTGTCGCAATGCCAAATGTGCACACGGACGTTGGGCATGGGTTCGCAATTTTCAGTCCCGACAATGCGCACCCGCTGTCGCAGTTGCACGCCAACGCGATCTTCCCGGATGTCCTGTCGAAAGAAAAAGGCATTGTCCGTCAGGTCGAGTGGAAAGGGCCCCGGTGTTTCGGCTGGCACCAGCACACAGTTGGCGCGAGCAGAGGCACTCGTGGGCTTTTGGCTTGCCGCTGAGGCAACGTTGACCAACGGAGCCGTTGAAAGCACACCCAAAGTTTTGAGGAATCCAGAACGTTTCATGGTTTTTGTTTTTGTCTATGGTCTTGAAAAGGAAGCCCCATTTGATAGGCTAAGTCATTGCTTTTGGTGTCATCTGCCACATCCAAGCCGTAGATGACTTCATGCGGATCTCCATCTATCATCGTACCCAACATTCGGTCCCATATACTGAGCATGTTGCCATAATTTCGGTCGGTCCATGGCGCTTCAAAGTGATGATGAAATTTATGCATCTGCGGCGTAACAATCACCCAACCCAACACCCGATTGAGTCCAGCAGGAAGTGCCAAATTGGCGTGAGTCAAGTAGGTGAAAAAAATCGTTAGAATGCGATAAAAGACATAAAACGCTAGCGGAGCACCCGTGATGACCATGGCCGCCACTGCAAACAACTCCCGGACCACAAAGTCCACCGGGTGGTGCCTTGTACCCGTCGTCACATCGACATGGGTGTCGCTGTGATGCACCATGTGCAGTCGCCAGAGAAACGGCACTTTGTGAAGGCACCAATGCAAGCAGTATTGGGCAATGAAATCAAAAATGACAATGGTCAGAAGCAATTCCCAAGCGGTGTCCCAATCGATCCAATGCAATACCCCCCACTGCGTTTCTGCGTTCCAGGCAAACACCCCCACGGTGAGAATACCAAAGGATGCGTTGATTGCCATGGTGGTCCCAAGAAAAACCAAATTCGTTCGCGTATGGCGCCACGTTCGGTAACCGCCCGTAAAAAAGGGACGGACGCCCTCGAGGATCAAATGAAACGACATGCACCCGATGATCCAAAGCAACTTTTGCCAAGATGGCATTGATTCAAAAAAGAGTAAAAATGAATCCATAGGATGTGTAATTTACTCTTCCGAAATTAAGCATGAATAGGGGCTTTACCCAATGGCATCTTTTGATAATAGCTAAATCCCCCATATCTTACTAGCAAACTTCAACTCATTAAACATGCGCACCCCTAAAGCAATCCTACTGTGCATAGGGCTCACCTGCACTTATGCTTCACAAAGCCAGACACCCTGTGAATGGTTTGACTTTGACGGAGATGGTCATATAGGCGCCAACACGTGGTTGTATGTTTTGGGTCAGTATGATACTGCTGGTGAAATGGATGTGGACAGTTCAGGATGGGTAAACGTGCGTGATTTACTTGAATTCCTTCCTTTTTCTGGGATGGGGTGCTTTGACGAAATGGACTGGTACGAAGAAACCGCCGACCACATTGAAGGCTTGGTCTTGACGGAATGGGAGGTGCACGAAACGGAGCTAACTGGCCTCGAGGCCAACATTCCGGCGGGATCCACTACTTATCGGCTCTACGCAGAGTTATCACATGAAGACGATCTTATTTTAGCCGTTTATGGTGATGATGAAGACCCCTTGAATATTTCGTCAGACGGGACCTTCTACGGATACGGATATGGAGGAAATCTTGGCACGGTGGTGGTCGAGGACTACAACCCCACCTTCAGTTCAATCTTCCCAGCCCATGCGTTTTCCACAATGCTCAGTTGTGGGGAGCTCCCCGAGGTGTCAGAACCCAGTTCAATGACGAGCCATGTATCTCACTGGCTGGCTCCCTTGGAGGAATTAAATGCGGATGGGAACATCGTTCTTTCAGATACCACGGGTGGTGCATGGTTCAATTCAGGCATTCAAAACCCAATGCAACAAGATGGCTTGGTCTTCCTAGGCCAATTCACCATTGTCGATGGATCAACCCTCGAGGGCACGCTTAATATTTTGGCCAAGACCGCCATGGAAGGCGGCGAAGGGACTGAAACTGCGAGCGGGCTGACCTTTTCAAATGAAAACCTCGACGTATTGGGTTGCACCGATCCCGCGGCAAACAACTTCAACCCCCTTGCAACCTACATGTACGGCATCTGCTCCTATCCGGGCGATAACGACGAAGATGGTCTCATCACCGTATCCGATCTCCTGGCATTGCTCAGTTTTTTCGGGTGCGAGTCGTGTCCCGATCAAGACCTTACGGGAGATGATGCTGTTACCGTCCAAGACATTCTCGTCTGGTTGGGATTGTTCGGTTGATCAGAAGGTCCAAGCCAGCTGAAGCCTGACGTTGCGTCCCGGCTCGGCAATTCCCAAATTTCGCAACATGGAAAGGGTGGGAATGTATTCCACGTTGAGCAGGTTATGCACTGAACAAGTGATGTCCAATTGATTCGCAAGGGTTCCGCCGATGGAACAATGCACCAAAGTAGCGTCCACACTGTGCTGCAGAATGGCTCTGGAGTGCCAACTGCCCCAGCGATAACCGAGCATTGCCCGCGTTGACATCGGAGGAATCAATGGCAGCGCTTGGCCATCTGAATCTGAGGCTTCGACCCATGACCAAGCAACCTGTGCCATCCAATGTTCCGCATTGGATTCATTCAATGAAGCCGCGACCTCCCCACCCCGAAAATGCGCATCCGTGGCCTGCCATTGAAAGAGCGTATAGCCCTGCTCAACCTGCCATGTGGGTACAATCAGCACGTAATTATCAATGGCATTTCGGTACACACTGCCTTCGAAATTGAGCAAAGGCCCGTGCCAGTGGAGATTGGTCTCAAGGTTGAAACTCGTTTCTTTCTGCAGCTCAACATCGCCTTGTTCGAAACGAAAAGCACAATGATGAACGCCCGATGAAAGCAATTCTGACAAACCCGGCACCCGTTGACTTTGCGCCACATGGGCATTCCATGTCAATCGATCGCTCAGTGACCAGTGCCCTCCGGCGCTGAACCCGTGCAAGGCGTCCGTTCGTTGCTGTCCATTCCAGGCATCCACCCATTCAGAAGAATGCGTCGTTCGCACGTCGGTGCGACCCGCCGCTTGGATTCCCCATTGCTCGGCTTTCTTGCTCCACACGGCGTATAGGCTATTCTCGTCGGCTCCAGCATTCGGTATGAGTTGTTCATGGATCAATTCAACGCCCTCCTCGTCGTCAAATTCGCTGGACATCTTAAATCCTTGAATCCCCGCGGCCACCGACCAACCTCCGCCCCACGTGCGATCCATCGACACATCCCACCGCAATGTTCTCAAGCTGATGTCCAAGGCCAATTCCTCCGGCGCCTCCACT
>CAXDQP010000060.1:0-9592 GCA_963991335.1 uncultured Flavobacteriales bacterium | reverse complement strand
TGAGCCCATCCCAAAAAACCACCATCCAAATCTACCCCCCTACCATCCAAATGCTCAACACCCATCCGTACCATTTCTCGATGAACTGCCCGCGATCCACCGGCATGTTTTGGGGCATTCGTGCCCACTTAATCCTGCGCTGTATGGTGTACAGAACCCCCGTTCCCAGTCCAATGGCCGTGGAAATTCCCCATGTGGACGCATCCTGCGGAGCCAAGGGTGCATATGCGTGCATCGTCGCCAAAGCAGCACAGAAAGCACCCAGTGCAATCCAAAGGTGGGAATAGCCGACGATTTTCACCATGCGCCAAAGTTCGTACAATGCCCTTGAAATTGCATTTGGACCCCAAAAAACGCATTTGAAACTGCACCTGTTCAGAAAGGGTAGAAATGCAGCGTTTCGGTGCAAGTAATCAACGCATTAACTGCTAAATTTGCGCATCATTTGATTGCCTCATGCACGCCTCAAAATTCACTTCTCGCCACATTGGTCCTCGTGAACAGGACCAGCAGGCGATGTTGCGCTCCATCGGAGTTGCTTCCATCGATGACTTGATTGCCAAGACGGTTCCTGAAAAAATCAGAATGCGGACCCGGCTCAACCTGAGCCCAGCATTATCTGAAAGCCAGTATTTGGAACACATTGAAGGAGTTTCATCGAAAAATCAAGTGTTCCGGAATTACATCGGCATGGGATACAACCCGACGGAAGTTCCCAGCGTCATCCGACGCAATGTGTTGGAAAATCCAGGTTGGTACACCGCCTACACGCCCTATCAGGCGGAGATTGCCCAAGGCCGATTGGAGGCGCTCTTGAACTTTCAAACGGCGGTTTGTGATTTGACGGACATGGAACTGGCCAATGCATCGTTGCTCGATGAAGCGACGGCAGCCGCTGAAGCCATGGCGATGGCTTATGCCGCACGACCGCGTGCTATCGCCAAAGCGGGAGCCAATCGATTTTTAGTGGATGAGGCCGTCTTTCCCCAGACCATGGATCTTTTGCGAACACGAGCGAAGTACCTCGGGGTGACCCTCGACGTGGTTTCCCGCAGCGCAATGCAGTTCATCGCTGAAGACGACGTCTTTGGAGCTTTGTTCCAATATCCTGACGGCGATGGTGTATGCGAGGATCTATCAGAGGTCATTTCTGCAGCGCATGCGACCCATGCACAGGTGGTGGTTGCTGCGGACATCATGTCATTGGCGATTTTGAAGAGCCCAGGGAGCATGGGGGCAGACATCGTTGTTGGTACAACCCAGCGATTCGGTGTTCCGATGGGATACGGGGGGCCGCATGCTGCATTTTTCGCGGCGAAAAAAGAGTACAAGCGACATTTTCCAGGCCGAATCATAGGCGTCTCGAAGGATCGGTTGGGAGCTCCTGCCCTGCGCATGGCACTCCAAACTCGGGAACAACACATTCGTCGTGACAAGGCCACGTCCAATATTTGCACTGCGCAATCATTGCTCGCGGTAATGGCCTCGATGTATGCGGTTTATCACGGGCCCCAGGGTTTGCGTGAAATTGCAGAAAACATTCATTCCGCGGCGCGTATCCTGGATGCAGCCTTACGTCGTTCCGATCAATACGATCAAATGAATGAGGTTTACTTTGATACGTTGAAAGTCAAGGTGATGGATGGCGCGGACGGAATGAGAGCTCTTCGTGCTCGGGCTGAAGCGATGAAAATCAACCTGCGCTACTTCCCAGAAGGCGAATACGTCGGGGTGTCGCTGCATGAGCGCGTTTCGCATCAAGAATTAATGGACCTGTGCACGGTTTTTGGCGTAACTCCATTGACGGAAGTTTCGGAGAACCGAGCCTTTTTGGGAGGATTGTGGCGCGAAGTGGACTACTTGCATCATCCGGTTTTTAACCGCTATCGTTCGGAGACTGAAATGATGCGGTACATCAAGCACTTGGAAAACAAGGATTTGTCATTGGTGCATAGCATGATTCCATTGGGTTCTTGCACAATGAAATTGAACGCGGCTACCGAATTGATTCCCATCACGTGGCCGGCTTTTGCCGAATTACATCCATTCTGTCCCCGAGAGCAAGCAGGAGGCATGCTTGAAATGTTGGAAGAATTGGAATCGGATTTGGCGAAAATAACGGGTTTTGCAGGCGTTTCATTGCAGCCAAACTCAGGGGCACAAGGTGAATTCGCCGGATTGATGGTGATTCGAGCCTATCATGCGTCGCGGGGCGACGAGCATCGGGACATCTGCCTCATTCCTTCTTCCGCGCATGGGACCAATCCCGCGTCTGCAGTCATGGCAGGAATGCGGGTTGTCGTTGTTGGGTGCGATGACCAAGGAAACATTGATTTGGACGATTTGCGGACCAAAACGGAAGAGCACTCCGCTCAGTTGGGCGCGCTTATGATTACTTACCCTTCGACGCACGGAGTGTTTGAGGAAGGCATCTTGGACATTACTGAAATGATCCATACACATGGCGGACAGGTATACATGGACGGGGCAAACTTGAATGCCCAGGGGGGGCTCACGAGCCCGGGATTGATCGGTGCGGACGGCTGTCACTTGAATTTGCACAAAACCTTCGCGATCCCACACGGAGGGGGAGGCCCGGGTGTTGGTCCGATTGGCGTTGCTGAGCATTTGGTTCCCTTCCTGCCAGGGCATGAGGTGATTCTTACCGGGGGCGAAAAGGCCATTCACGCCATCAGCGGGGCACCATTCGGTAGTGCCCTGATTTGCCAGATTCCATACGCGTACATCAAAATGCTTGGTGAGGCGGGACTAACGAGATCCACAGAAGTTGCCATTTTGAATGCCAATTACTTGAAAGAGCGATTGCAGGGGGAATACACCATCTTATACCAAGGGGAACAAGGCACCGTTGCGCATGAAATGATTTTGGACTGCCGCTCGTTCAAGGCATCTGCAGGGGTTGAGGTCATGGACATTGCAAAGCGCTTGATTGATTATGGTTTTCACGCGCCTACGGTTTCATGGCCTGTGGCGGGTACCCTCATGGTTGAGCCTACAGAGAGCGAATCGCTCGAAGAATTGGATCGTTTTGCCGAAGCCATGTTGGCCATCCGAGAAGAAATTAGAAGCATTGAACGCGGTGATGTCGACCGGGAAGACAACCTGGTTAAAATGGCCCCGCACACGGCTCGTGAGGCCGCCTCTTCGCAATGGAGTCATGCTTATACGCGAGAGTCCGCTTGCTATCCAACGAAAGAGATGCAGGTGCGCAAGTTTTGGAGTCCTGTTGCCCGAGTGGACAATGCCTACGGTGACAGAAATTTGGTCTGTAGCTGCCCACCCCTATCATCATTTGAAGAGATTTTGGGTTCCACTTTATAAGTGGGCACCAAGCGTTTATATTTGCGCCACACCATTAACATCAAACTGCTTGAGAATGAAGCATTTTTACACCGCAGCCCTGGCTGTATTATTGACCACAGCGGTCACTGCACAAGGCTTATTGCCCATTGCAAACAAAACGGCGAATCAGAGACGACTGGAGTCGTTCAACACCCCAACACAGGTGGATCGTGAAGTAATTTGGTCGCATGACTGCAATATTGATTCATGCGATTCATGGACATTTGATAACGGAGCGAGCATCGTTGGCTCACCATGGGAGGACATTGACTTGAATTTTGAATGCTCCACGGATGGGCCTGCAGGGCCATACAACCAATGGGCAGGAGGAACAGGGGATGGTTCAGCCGCAAGCGCCATGAACTCTACCACTTCTTCGAATGGATGGTTGATCGTAGAGTCTGATGTGGTTTGCCATGACGCCAACTATGATGCAGCGGGGATTGAAAACAGCTGGGTGCAAACCGCGAATTCCATCGACTGCAGCACCTTGGATTACGTGAGCATTTCCCTTGAGACCCGCTATCGCTGCTGGGACAATGGAGCTTCAGATGACAGCGAGAAATGCCTCATCGAAATTTCCCGAGACGGAGTGAACTGGCCCGATATCGAGACGTTTGCAGAAATCGACGGCACGGTCGACTACGGAGACGGCGAATTGATCGCGAGCCGATGGGAGGTATTCCCAGGTTATGGCACAGGCGATGGTTCGGACAACCCTTCGTTGCTTGAGTTCGACATCACCAGTGCAGCAGGAGGACAAGAACAAATTTGGGTGCGTTTCCGATGGGCAGGCACTTGGGGCTACAGCTGGGAGATCGATGACATTCAGATCTATGAAACTCCTGCGAACGATTTGCGCATTGACAACTATGTCAGTTACACAGATTACTTTACCACTGGCGTATACGAAGCTGGCGTTTTTGCCGCGGGCCAATTGTCTGAATTGCAGGCTGCTGCCAAAGTATACAACGTGGGTTATTTGGACCAGGAAGGTTCAACGCTTGCCTTGGACGTGAATGGAAACGATGCAGGCGCTTCAGACCCAGTGACCATTGCTTACCAAACCAATGACACGCTGCGTGTGACGTATGACATGGCGGAAGTCACCGCCTACGAGGTGACCTACAACTTGAGTGCGACGAACGAAGATGAAAACCCGGATAACAATACCGCAACGCAATCATTCGAAGTGAGCAACTTGCACTACGGCCGTGACAACGGCACGATGACGGGAGCATTCCCAGGCGAGGGCACGGACGATTTCATCGCGTTGGCACCTTATGACATCTTTGAAGATGTGACCGTGTATGCGATTGACGTTGCTATTGTAGCGGGTTCAGAAGACGGCACACCTGTGATTGCTCACCTGTTTGATGGTTCCGATGAAAATTACATCACCGAGCAATATGGCGGACTTTTCGCGAGCACTGCGGAGTTGGATTTGGCATCCCAGTACAGCAATGATGGAACGGAAGATGATGTGCTCTGGTACACACTCGTTTTGGAAGAGCCGGCGCAGTTGGCAGCAGGTTCAGTGATTGGTGCTGGTTTCGAGCACTACGGTGGTTCAAGTGTCCAAATCTGGGAATCGCAGTATGCGTATGACAACACATGCTTCGTTTACGGTCCTTTTGGAAGCGGAAGTGCATACGACTGGTACTACACCAACGAAACGCCTATGGTTCGTTTGAACTTGAATCCGGATGCAACCAATACCGTTGCGGTGAAGGAAGTGGAAGCAACAAACTTCCAATTGTATCCATTGGCGCCAAATCCGGCCAATGCATCTACTCGATTGCAGTACCGATTAGATCAAGCTGCTGATGTGACGATGGAAGTGCGCGACATCACTGGAAAGTTGGTGGCTCAAATCAACCGCGGCACACAGGCGGTGGGTTACCACAGCATCACATTGGACGTTTCAGACTTCAACGCGGGCGTTTACATGACTACTTTGGTTGTGAACGGTGCGCGGGCAACGGAGCGTCTTTTGGTAGACTAATTCAACCGAATAAACATATCGTCAGCGATGCTGGCGAAGCCTCAAGAAGGGAATCCATTGCGGGTTCCCTTCTCTTTTGTTCATTTATGGGGATTTTTGGTTCGTTTGGTGTAATTTCAACCCACGAAAAATTGATTCACAATATGAAGAACTTTACTTTTTTATGGGTTGCGATTTTAGGATTTGCAACGGCAATGCAAGGTCAGCGAATCACAGATTTGCACACCTTTTCAATGATGCCTGCCGGCTTGTCTGATGCAGAAGCAACAGCAGTGCGTGGTGATGGCGAGTCAGCCTTGGAAGTGGCACAACGTGGCGGAGGCTCCATTCTCTTTTACGAGGATTTCGCCAATGGGTTCGACGGGAACAACGGCATCGGAGGATGGACAGTTGAAGACACCGGAGAAGGCTTGATTTGGCAGCACGTGGATGTTGCCGGCAATGGGTACTACTCTGATGGCTCAGCTTCAGGAGTGCAACCACCAGCAGGAGAGTTCTCAACGAATATTGGAACGTTGAATTCAACAACAGCGGACAACGGATGGATGGTTTTCGATTGTGATTACTTCAACACACCGATTGCAGAAGGCTACGAAAACACAGAAGGCTGGATTACTTCACCTTCCCTGGACTTCTCGGCTACCGGTTCTGTGGTTATCACGTGGGAGCAATACTTCCGTTACTGCTGCTTTCCGTATGCACCGATCTACATTGAAGTGAGCAACGATGGTGGCGCCAACTGGACCACGTTTGATGCGCATGGCACGTTCATTGAGTCAGCGAACACGGCATCCGCCAACGCATTGACAACGTCAGTGGACATTTCCTGCGTAGCGGCTTACGCGGAGGATGTGCAGGTCCGATTCTCCTACTTGCAAGCGCCTGAGACAGGTGATGCCTACAGCCATTATTACTGGGGCATTGATGACGTGACCATCTCCGAGAATCCAGTCAACAATGATTTGTCTGCGGTGCAATTGACCAATGGCGACATCTTCGGCATTTGGGAATACCGTGTAACACCAATTGAGCAGGCGATTTCAGAAGCAGATGGCGGTCTTTTGGCCGGACTGCTCTACCGAAACTCGGGCAATGCAAACCAAGATGAGACGACGGTAACGATTGAAGTTTTGGACGATGCCGGCAACGTGTTGAGCACGACCGTTGAAGAATTGGGCACAGTAAATAGCTTTGCCAACGCGGTCAATTGCCCTGCGAATCCCCAAGACACAATTTACATTGCTACCGGATGGACGCCAACGGAAACAGGCAATTACGTCCTTCAAGCGAGCATCGCCTCAGCAAACGAGGACGAGACTCCAGATGACAATAGCTTGAGCAAAGTGATCATCTACAGCGATGACGAATACGGACATGATGACGAAGCAACGTTGGATGTTGAGTTCGGTCCAGGAGATTCAGAAATCGACGGATTGTTCAACCCATGTGGCTACGGCAATTACTACACGATGGCCAATGAGGGGTCAACGGCGTACGGTGTGACGGTTCGCTTTGGACCCAACTGCGGCGGCGGTGATTTGGAGTTTGAAACGCGATTGTACGAAAACGACGGCTCTGCCGCTTTGGTCGACATGCCGTTTGAATCGGCCTACTGGACGTATGATGATGCGTGGACTCCAGGGTCTGCTGAAAGCAGTGAGTATGTTTATTTGCCATTTGAAGATCCGATTGAAGTAGGCACGGAAAATGCGTACTTCGCAGCGGTGATTAATGAATTCGAGAGCGAAGCACAATTGACCGTTCTCGGAAATGCGGATACAGATACCGACAACTCCACAGGAGACTATAACCTGACGGGAGCGGGGGATTTTGTCTGGTTCACGTCACAAACAGCAACTCCAGCGATCCGATTGATTCTTTCGGAGCGCGTGGGTGTGGATGAGATTGCCAACCGCAATGGCATTCAGTTGTTCCAGAACATTCCAAATCCAACCGATGGTACGACCATGATCCGGTTCGAATTGTTGCAGAACCGCAAGGTGACGATGGAATTGCGCGATTTGCAGGGCCGATTGATCCAAGTGGTTGAGCGAGGTCAATTGCCAGCGGGCAATCACCAGGTTGATTTGAACGTATCAGACCTCCAAGGAGGCATTTACACGTATACGTTGGTTGCAGACGGAATGCGATTGACGAAGAAGATGATGGTCAAGTAAGACCAGCACAAAAGATTTGAAAGGGGCGGTCATATGACCGCCCCTTTTTTTGTGATGCACTCGGCGCAAACTGTAAATTCGCATCATGAGTTTGAAGTCCCTCCTGAGCCGTCCCATCGCCCGCATTGCCGCTGCGAGGGAATCCAAAAAAGCACGGGATGCGCAATCGAGTCAAAAGCGACTGCTCCAGCAATTGCTCCAAAAGGGCCAAGCAACGGCCTTTGGTCGGGATCACGGCTTGCAGCCAGGGATGTCGTTTAAGCAGTTTCAAGCCGCTGTTCCGGTGCGCGATTATGAGGAGTTGAAACCCTGGGTCCAGCGAGCAGTAGAAGGCGAAACAGATGTGCTTTGGCCGGGGTTGCCGGATTATTTCTGCAAGACCAGTGGCACCACGAGCGGTGCGAAATACATTCCAATAACCCCCGATTCGATGCCCAACCACATTGGTTCGGCTCGGAATGCATTGCTTCAGTATATCTACAATGCAAAGAATGCCCGTTTTGTGGATGGTAAAATGATCTTTTTACAAGGTTCACCGGAGTTGTCCAAAACAGAAGGAGGCATTTTGATGGGCCGCCTCAGTGGCATTGTTGCGCATCACGTGCCCGATTATCTGCAAGCCAATCGACTGCCATCGTTTGAAGCCAATTGCACCGAACCTTGGGAAGCCAAGGTGAACGCCATTGTGGAAGAGACCAAGGATCAGGATTTGAGGCTGATCAGTGGCATTCCATCATGGGTTCAGAATTATTTTGAGCGGTTGCTGGAAGTCACAGGTGCAAGCCATGTGAAGGAGGTCTTCCCCAATTTTGAGTTATTTGTATTCGGAGGGGTGGCATTTGAACCGTACCGCGAGCGTTTTCGAACATTGATTGGAGGTGACGTCGATACCGTTGAGTTGTTTCCGGCGTCCGAAGGTTTCTTTGCCTACCAAGACCAACTGAATGATCCGGGATTGCGGTTGAATGTTGATGATGGAATTTTTTATGAATTCATACCAGCAGGGGAATACTTTGAGGAGAACCGCCGCCGATTGGCACTTCATGAAGTTGAATTGGGGGTGCAATACGCTCTGATCATCACAAGCAATGCAGGCTTGTGGTGTTATGACATTGGCGACACCATCAAATTCGTCTCGGAAGATCCATACCGAATTGTCGTGACCGGCCGCATCAAGCACTTCACCAGCGCCTTCGGCGAACACGTCATTGCGGAGGAAGTGGAAGGAGCCCTGCGTGATGCCATGGAAGCGGCAGGAGGAGTCGTGACGGAATTCCACGTCGCGCCAGAAGTGAATCCGTCTGAGGGTCTGCCATTCCACGAATGGTTTATCGAGTTTTCAGAATTGCCCAAGAACCTCGCGGCTTTTTCCGAGGCCGTCAATGAAGGGGTAATCCAGCGGAATCCATATTACCGGGATTTGATTTCAGGTTCAATCCTTCGAAATGCACAGCTGAGATTGCTGGAAAAGGGAGCGTTTCATCAGGCCATGGCGAATCGGGGTAAATTGGGCGGACAGAATAAGCCGCCGCGCCTGGCCAATGGCCGTGATTTTGCCAAGGATTTGGAGCGGGCGGAGACAACATTGAAAAAGGAATCAAATTGAAAATTCTCGCATTGATAGGAGGGAGTGGCTCGGGGAAGTCCACGGTTCTTGACGGCCTTCGCAACCATTTTGGAGAACGGGCTGCGGTGCTGTCGTTGGACAATTACTACCGTCCGAAGTCCGAGTTGCCAGTGGATGAAAATGGGGAGACCAACTTTGATATGCCTGTGGTGATTGACGATGAGACCATGGTAAGTGATATCTATGTTTTGCGCGCGGGCAAATCCATTCATCTCAGCACGTACACGTACAATCGGGACGTGATGAAGTCGGAGACGGTCACAATTGATCCTGCAGAGTGGCTCATTGTCGAAGGTTTGTTCGCCATGGCGTACCCGGCGATGGAAGAACGGGTGGATTTGGTGGGTTACATCGACGCCTCACCTGAAACACGCCTTGCTCGTCGCATTGCACGTGATGGCTCGGAACGGGGGTATACGG
>CAXDQP010000059.1:0-9778 GCA_963991335.1 uncultured Flavobacteriales bacterium | reverse complement strand
GCGGTTTTTCAGCCATGGCAGATCATCACCCACATGTGCATGCATGGGGGGCTGGGGCACCTGGTTTTCAACATGTTTGCGCTGTACATGTTTGGCAGCCAGTTGGAACGATTGTGGGGACCGCAGCGTTTTTTGAATTACTACATCATCAGTGGACTCGGGGGGTTTTTCTTGCATGAGTTTTTCATCGGTTTGGATTTCTACCAGACGTACGGGACGTTTTTCCCAGATCGGGCGCAACTGGTGCCAAGCGGTATGACGGATAGGCAAGCTGTTTATATTTTGGAAAGCACATTTGGGAGAGTGGTTGGTGCTTCCGGTGCTGTCTTCGGTATTTTGCTGGCATTTGGGTTGCTCTTTCCGAATACCCGTTTGATGCTCTTATTCCCGCCGATACCGATCAAAGCGAAATACTTTGTTATGGGCTACGGTTTGATTGAGCTGGGCCTTGCTTTGGACAACGGCTCAGGCGATAATGTTGCCCATTTTGCCCATCTGGGTGGCATGCTGTTTGGCTATATTCTGCTCAAACGATGGCAAAAAGAACGTGGAACATTTTATTGATGCGGATGTGGGAGGAGATTAAAAAGCAATGGGCAAGTGGTGGCATTCTGAACCGCCTGATTTTGTTCAATGTCGGTGTGTTCGTTGTGCTTGCGACCTTGCAATTGGCGGGTCGCATGGGAGTTGGTGAATTCGGATTCACCCGTCCTGAAGTTTACGGCTTGGCTACGTCCTGGGATTTATCGACTTTGATGCTCCGCCCCTGGACGGTGCTGACGCACATGTTCGTCCATACCGGGGTTTGGCACCTTGCCATGAACATGCTCTGGTTGCATTGGATGGGCCGATTGTTTGTTTCGGAATTTGGCCCTCGTCGATTGTTGAGCATGTATTTCGTGGCAGGCTTGGCGGGCTTTTTGCTCTACGCCATTGTGCTCAATGTATTTCCTGGAATGCGCCAAGGAACGTATGCATACGGCGCAAGTGCTGCAGTAATGGGCATCATGGCAGCTGCTGCAACGGCGCAGCCCAACCGAACCATCAACCTCGTTTTCTTGGGAGCGGTGCCGCTGAAATACCTCGCCATCGGTTGGGTAGCATTGGACTATTTTGCATTGAGCGGATCGGACAATACGGGGGGGCATTTGGCGCATCTTGGCGGAGCGGTGTTTGGTTATTTTGCTGTCATGGAATCGCGCAAAGGCCGTGATTGGGTGCGGTGGTTTGAATCAATTTTGGATGCCGTGGTAGGTTTATGGGCAAGCAGCCGCGATGCGGTTACGCCCCGGAGTGGCCGCCAACGCAGGACCAAACGAAAATCAGCACAAGAAGGCCGCGCGGACCGGGTCAAGTCCGACGAAGAATTCAACCTGGAAAGGAAGCAGCAGTCCGCTGAAATGGATGCAATTCTCGACAAGATTTCGAAGCACGGTTACGACAACCTAACCGCGGAAGAGAAGGAAGTTTTGTTTCGCCAGTCCAATCAATGATGGATCGAAGGACTGCAAAAAAAGCGAGGCCTTGGTGGTCATTGGTCTTGTTTTTGCCCGGTTTGTTGGGTGTTTTGACGGCCGAATGTGCTGTGCGTATATCGCCGGAAGTGGTGCCTTTTTTGGGTGTTGCGGGAGTGCTGTTTCCTGCCAGTTGGTTGTTGCTGGTGCTGGGGACATTGGGGGCCCTCCGATCTCGAAAATGGAAATGGACACTGCTGGGTTTGCTTCTGATTGGCATTTCGCTCCCGCACGCACAATCCACTTGGGGCTGGACGATGCCGGATACAACCATGTCAAATTCAAAAGTGCCGCCGGCGAAACAGTTGAAGGTAGTATCCTGGAACGTCCGGCAATTCAATCGGTTTGCATGGATCGGCATTCCGGCCGTGCCGGATTCGATTTTGGCATGGATGAAACGTTCCAATGCCGATGTCATTTGCATACAGGAAACGTACATGGAAGCCACGCAAGGCCGAGAGGCTCGCTCCAATCCATGGATGTCCCGAGGCATGCTGAAGCGGGGCACAGGCATGCCCTATTTGACGGAAGAATTCGACCTTGGACGTGGTACGGATAAGCTGTTTGGGCTCACGGTATTGTCCCGCTATCCCATGCTAAAAATGGAGTCATTGCCGTTTGAAAACGATAAAAACAACAGCGCAATGTCTGTGGATATAGCGATTGGTAATGACACAGTGCGCATTTTCAATGTGCACCTGAGCAGCATTGGTTTCGAAGAATCCGATTATGAAGATGCCCAAAATGTGACGGATGAAGCCGCGCGTAACCGGATCTTGCAGCGGCTTCAGTTGGCTTGGGAGAAACGTTCGAGCCAAGCGTGTAAGGTAGCGACTGCCGCATCCATCAGTCCGCATCCGGTCGTGTTGGCAGGAGATTTCAATGACACGCCGGTTTCGTATGCTGCAGAACAAATGGCCGATTGTTTGGTGGACGCGTACCACCGATCTGGGTGGTGGAATTCGCCTGCCTTGGGTGGAACCTACCAAGGGGATTTGCCATTTTTGCGGATCGATCAGATGTGGCATAGCCCTGAATTGTCCTGTGAGTCATATAAGACGGCAGATGTGGCGTTATCCGATCACCGTCCGATTGTCGGAACATTTGCGTTCATCGCAACTCCCTAGGAACTCTTTTCAGTCCTCACGCGGGAGGCGCACAGCACGGGCTTTCATGGCCTCAATTCCCGCTACGTGCATTCCAATCAACAAGAATCCATAAACCAAGTCATCGGCAGGCATGGAAAAAATGCGCCAACCCGTGTTGTGTCCCGGGTGGTACCAAACGATTTGGTCATGAATGATAGAGGCGTCTGAATGCAGGAGAGGATAGGCAGTGAAATCCAATCCCGTGAGGACCCCATTCGAAAGGATAAATGGGAAAAGCAAAACGAAAAACGCGAGCCAGAGATCCGCCGACCAAGGCTTGTAATGTTTCAACGTCCATAGCAAACCAAATAGGGTCAAGAAGGAGGTGATGGCGATGTACCACCGATCGCTAAAATTCCAAACCAACAGGAAGCAGATGATGATTCCAACGATATTCAGCGTGCTGTCGGCGTTTTGGAGTGGGTTGCGTTTGACGTAGGCGCGCAAGGCGAAATACGTGAAAACACTGGCATAGGGAATGCAGAAGAAGAACAGGCATTCTTCGATTGGAAGCCCAAATAATGTGGGTCCGAGCAAATAGTCTGCGTTGAATGCCCAAACTCCAGCGTTCGTGAACCAAACATCCCAGGCAATGAAAAAAGCACCAACGGCCAAATTGATGGGGAAGAAGTACTTCCATTCCTTGTAGAAGGAGACCTTTTTGTCAAAACTGAGCAAAAAGGGAAGGGCCAAAACGGCCAAATCGACCATGAGATACAGGCCGTGCAGGTTTCCACTTTCCATCATGACGTCCGAGGATTGCCAGGATTTCGTTTCAATTCCATCGCACGCTTCGCATCTACCCAGTATTTCCTTGGCACGAACAACATGCCAAAGCATTCGCCTTCTTCTTTGGTCAGGTGCTTGTGGTGCACCTTGTGTGCTTTCCGAATGGCCATGAAATAGGCATTCTCTGTGCGGCGAAACCACTTGAAACGCTGGTGGATGAAAACGTCGTGAACCAAAAAATAGGCCAGGCCGTACGCGGCAATCCCCGTGCCGATCCACACGCGAAAGTCACCTCCCGCCATGGAGCCCGTGATGAAACACCACGCGCTCGGAATGGCGAAAATCAGAAAGAACGCATCGTTTTTCTCAAAAAATCCAGGTTCATGAACGTGGTGGTCGGCATGAAAAAACCACATGATGCCATGCATGAGGTATTTGTGGGCAAACCACGCCACACCCTCCATAGCGACGAAAGTGCCGATGACGATGCTTGCAGATGACAGGAAATTTAACGCGTCCATGGAAACCAGTTCAAAAACAGAAAGAAGAATACAAAGATGGCAACAAGCAGTCCCGCTCCGATGTTTTTACTTTTTTTAATTGGCAGCAAGTGAAAGGCAAAAGCCACTACCCACCAGGTCGCATAATTGCTCCACGGCACGTCCACTCCGTCCCAGGCCCACCAGCCTGCGCGAATGGCCTCGTGCTCAATCAATCCGTCCAATGCGGTCATCAGCGACGCTGTGATCAAGGCGCGCACAATGCGATGGATTACTTTATTCTTGAGAGAGAGCCATTGCGCCATGATTCGATTGGACCAGTGTCCAAACCCGAGCAGGGACATCCACCACAGGGCCCCTAAAATAATGGGGACACCCGCTATTTTGGGCCCTAGAATATCACCGTAGGCATAGGTGCCAAAAAGCATTCCGGTTTGCACCCCTACAATTTCCACGGCCAATCCGCCGCCGATGGCCACGAACCAAGTCCAGTGTCGGTCTTCCCAATCCATCCACGCCGCGAGCAATCCGTTGACAAGTAGGTTGGAAGCCGTGAAGTCAAGGAAGAACTTCCCATATCCCGCTAAGATTCCCACAACGCCTACCGCATGCAACAGGAGCATGATTCGCGGGATCCAATGCCGTTCAAAACTGGTGGGTTGGGTCATTAATGTGAATCGGTGAGTTCAGTGGCTATTCGTGCGCTCAACAAACATAAAGGAATGCCTCCGCCCGGGTGCACGCTTCCGCCACAAAAGTATAATCCTTCGAGCAAAGTGGATCGATTGCGGTGCCTCAGAAATGCCGCCAATGTGCTATTTGAGCTCGCTCCGTAGAGTGCACCGCGCCAGGAACTGGTTCGGTCTTGAAGCCCCTTGGGCGTGAGCGTGAATTCTGATGCAATGAGGGGCGCGATGTCCGTGCCGAGGGTACGCTCAATTTTGGCCAGCACGCGTCGGCGTATTTCCGGGATCAAGTCTTCCACTCGGTCGGGATTGGCACCGACATTGACCATGACGAACCAGTTTTCACATCCGTCGGGCGCATCGGTAGGCTGCACTTTGGAGGATATATTGATGTACACCGTAGGGTCATCGCCGGGCGCATCGGTTCTGCGGATTGCCTCGAATTCTTTCTGGTAGTCGTTGCTGAAGAGGATGTTGTGCAGGTGCAATTTGGGGTGTTCGCCTCGGACGCCCCAGTAAAAAATGACGCCGCTTGTGGAGCGCTCTTGCCGCAGGATTTTTTCCGGTGCGGGCAGATCGGCCAGTAATTTTCGGTATGTCGGCTGCACATCTGAGTTCGAAATCACCAAATCAGCCGGAATGATATCATGTGGTGCTTTTTCGAGGGCAATGCCTTTGACCTTGCCCGATTCATGAACGATTCGAGCAACCGGAGCATTGCATTGGATCTCAACGCCGAGGGCTTCCGCGAGCGCGGTCAGGTGCTGCGTGATTCCGTGCATGCCACCCTTGGGGAAATGCGTTCCCAGTCCATGTTCCAAGTGCGGGATTACGTGCAACATGGCAGGAGCTCGGTGCGGATCAGATCCGTTGTACGTTGCATAACGATCAAACAGTTGCACCAAGTGAGGTTCTTTCAATCGTCGCTTGTTCCAGCGGTGCAACGTTCCGAGCCAAGGCAAACGGTGCACAAATGGAAGAACAGCTTGCCAAGCGGACTTGCCGCTTCCTTTCCACTCGTGGAGGCTCTGTTCTAAGAATATTTGGCGCGTAGCTTCGAAGCTCTGGCCGCTGTGTTGGATGTGTGATTCGAGCGCATCCGCTTCCGAACCAAATGCTTCTTTGGCACTTTGCATGAACGCTTGACGATCGGCCCACGCCACCAAGGACTTGCCATCTTCCCAAAAATAATGCGTGGACCGGTCCAACGATTCAAATGCAAAGGGCTCGGGCAATTCGAGTTCCGGCCGATGGACGCGGGCGAAATCGTCCAATTCTTGCACCAATTGTGGCCAAGTGAAAAGCGAGGGCCCGAGGTCAAAACGGTATCCTTTTTCCCGCCGTTCCCGCAGTTTTCCTCCGGGCTCCTCGACGGCTTCAAAGCGCCGGACGCGGCGCCCCTTCGCGGCCAATCGAATGGCCGCCGCGAGCACAGCAACGCCCGCTCCAACAACGAAGGCCTGGTGCGTTTTTTTCAAGGTTATGCGGTCTGTTGGAGCGTCGCCAATTTGTCTTTCACTTGCTGGAAACAAATCCGGAACCAAACGGTAAAGTTTTCAGGAGAAGCTTTCATTTCAGCCTCCAGCTCCGCAGTGGCGAGGTAGCGATAGGTCACCTCTTCTTGTGGATTGGGCACGGGCAATTGATCTGAGTATCCGATGCAGACGTGGTCCAACTCATGCTCGATCAGGTCATTCGAAAATTCGCTGCGGTAGATGAAATGGAACAGTGGTTTTGCTTGGCAATACAGCCCCATTTCCTCCTGGAGTCTTCGTGTCGCAGCGCTTGCGGCCGATTCTTCGCTGCGCGGATGGCTGCAGCATGCATTGGTCCAAAGACCGCCGCTGTGGTACTTTTCGTGTGCGCGTTGCTGGAGCAACCATTCGCCTTTGCTGTTGAAAATGAAAAATGAAAAGGCCCGATGCAGTCGCCCTTTTCGGTGGGCTTCCATTTTTTCCATGGTGCCAATCGCCTGGTCCTGCGGGTTGACCAGCACCACGGTTTCATTTTTTGTGCGCAACTCCCCTCGAGCCCGAGGAGCGCTTTCGTTAGGAATGGTCATGTCAAAGTTGGCTTAAGAAGTCGGTAACAAACGATTCGTGCTCCGGTTGGTTGGACCAGTGTCCTGCGGCATGTGCTTTCCTGACCACCTCGGCATCTTTCTCCATGTCCTCATTATACTGAAGCAAAGCGGGAACACTGTATTGGACGGACAATCGAAAGAACCGCAAATCGGGATCGGAAGGTTGGGCTGCAATGGCTTCTTCCAATTGGGGCTGCCATGCTTGGAATTGGGCGAGCTTATCCATGGGATTCCACATGGATTCGGCGAGCATGAGTTGTGCGGTGGATTTCATCCCTTGACCGAGCGCAGATTCAGGGTGTTGCGCGAGGTACAGCACGGCAAGGGAATCAAAGTTCGTCACGGTGGCGGCGCTTTCTGGGGCAAGGCATGCTTTTCGATAGGCCGATAAAACGGAGGCATGGTCTTCCTTGGCGGCAACTTTTTCACTCGCCTGGCCCCAAGCACCGCAAACAACGGAGGCGAAAAAAAACGTCATAACAGCCAACCTTTTCATTTCAAAGCATGTTCAAGCTGTGACGCAAATAGGAGCCGACGAAGAGTGTTGCTTTCCGGCTATTGGGGATGCGGATGCGCTCCTCTAAGATACGCTCGCTGGGCAAGCTCCTGATTTTTTGGAACAACCTCAGGTAATAAATGTACGCAATGTAAACACCGAGACGGCTGCTGCGAGGCAATTCGATAATGCCTTTGTAAGCTTCCCTAAAATCAGCTTCGATTTCGTCTTCAATGACGCGCTTCGTTGCTTCGTCAAACCGTGTTAAATCCACGTTTGGAAAATACGAACGACCCATTTCCTGATAGTCCGCTTTTAAGTCCCGGAGAAAATTTATCTTCTGGAACGCAGCCCCCAAACGCTCTGCAAAAGGACGAAGCCGATCGTATTCCGCTTGATCACCATTGACGAAAACTTTCAAGCACATCAGGCCAACCACTTCTGCCGAGCCCACGATGTATTGCTCAAATCCCATGCGGTCATAATCTGCGCGATTGAGGTCCCACTCCATGCTTTGCAAAAACAAATCAACATGTTTTTCGTCGAGAGAGTAGCGGTGGAAGACCTGCTGGAATGCGTGCAAAATGGGGTTCAGGCTGATGCCTTCGTACAAGGCCCGTTTGGTTTCTTCCTTGAAGCGTTCAAACAGTGTTCCCTTGTCTGCATGGTGGAAGGTGTCTACGATTTCATCCGCAAATCGGACGTAACCATAGATGGAATAAATCGGCTGCCTTAATGGCTTGCCCAAGAACCGAATACCCAAGGAAAATGAGGTGCTGTATGCTTTTGTGGTGAGTACACTGCACTCGGCACACACGCGATCGTATAGTTTCAGGGCGTCCATGGGATTTTAACCAATGTAAGGCACTTTTGGTTCAATCGAATGGATCTGCGTGCCCATTCATCCATTCGTGTGCTTCCACGCCAGCTACTTCGCCGCTGATGAGGCTCGGTGGCACGCCAGGACCGGGAGTGGTCAATTGTCCTGTGAAATAAAGTCCGGGAAGTTTGCTCTTCATTTTGGGTTTCCAAAACGCCGTTTGCTTCAGCGTGTTGGCAAGTCCGTATGCGTTGCCTTTGAAGGCCCGGTAATCTTCTTGAAACTCGCGGTGCGCAAATCCGCGCTTGTAGACAATGTGTGGACGAATATCCATGCCAATGTGCCTTTCCAAGCGATCGCACATTTCGTTAAAATAAGCGTCGCGTTGGCCAGGTTCTTCTTCCAAACCGGGAGCAAGGGGAATCAGAAAAAATAAATTTTCATGGCCTTCGGGAGCGACGCCCCGATCAGTAGTCGATGGAGCGCTTACGTAAAAGAGCGGGTCTTCGGGCCATGATTTCGAGTCGTAAATCGTCTCGGCGTGCGGTCCAAATGGCGTGTCGAAAAAGAGGTTGTGATGCTGCAATTTGGGAACGCGTTTGTTCACGCCCACGTAAAAGAGCAGCGAACTGGGCGACATCACACGCTTGTCCCAGTAGTGCGCGTCGTATCGCCGCCATTTTGCTGCCAAGAGTGTTTGCTCCACGTGGTGGTAATCGGCTCCAGCAATCACGGATTTGGCGCCGAGCGTTTCCCCGGATTGCAACCGGACGCCACTGACCGTTTTGCCGTTGTCAGTGATTCCAGCTACATCGGCGTTGCATCGAAATTCGACACCGAGTTTTTCCGCTACTCGGACCATCGCCCGCACGATTTCGTGCATGCCTCCCATGGGATACCAGGTTCCAAGCACCGTGTCGGCATAATTCATGAGGCTGTACAACGCCGGTGTTTTTTCGGGTTTTGCCCCCAGAAATAGTACCGGAAACTCAATGATCTGGAGCAGGCGTTCATCTGTGAAATAATTCCGGGCGTGGGCACTGAAACTCTTCAAGAGTGTCAGTTTTGTGGACTGTTGCAACGTTTCCCACGTGGCGAATTCCATGACGTTGTGGGCGGGTTTTCGCACGAAGTTGTTCATGCCAATTTCATACTTCACTTCGGCTTCATCCAAAAATGCTTGGAGCCGCGCGCCAGCACCTGCTTCCATCGAATCAAAGGTGGCTTTGAGCGTTTCCAAATCGGCGGCGATGTCTACGGGACCGTCCTTGAACCAAACGGTGTATGACGGATCCAGTCGAACGAGGTCGAGCTCTTGGTTTACATCGCTTCCGAACTTGGCAAAGTATGCTTCGAAGACATCGGGCATCCAATACCAACTCGGTCCCATGTCAAAGGTGAATCCCTGTTCGTGAAAAACCCTTGCTCGTCCACCGGGGTGGTCGTGTCGTTCCAAAACGATGACTTTTCGGCCCAACGCGGCAAGTTGAGTGGCAGCGGCAATTCCGGCAAAACCTGCGCCAATGACTAAGGCATCACAATTGGGGGCGGGTGTCTCGTGCTCCATGGATGCAAAACAACATTGATTTGTGGGATGTTCAACACGAACATGGAAATCGTTTGGATTTCGATTGGCTGAATCGAAACGCTACCTTTGTAACATGGAAACGCTCGGCCCCATTTACGACCTCTGTGCTTTTGGTGCGCATCCCGATGAAGTGGAATTGTACGCAGGAGGCACTTTAGCCAAATCCGTGGCACAAGGCAACCGAGTGGCCAGTGTAGAAATGCACCATGGGGAG
>CAXDQP010000058.1:0-9862 GCA_963991335.1 uncultured Flavobacteriales bacterium | reverse complement strand
TGTGATGATGCCTGAAATGGACGGCATTGAAGCGTGTAAGCAACTTCGGGAGCACCCCAAAACCAAAGCATGTTTGATTGCATTTCTATCCGCTCGAGGGGAGGATTACAGCCAGGTCGTGGGGTTTGATTCCGGAGCAGATGATTACATCACCAAACCGGTTGCCCCCCGCGTTTTAATCAAACGAGTCGAAGCGTTAATGCGACGCTTGCCCACATTGGACGTTCCTGACCAGCTTGCTTTTGATGCATTTACCATCGATCTCAAGGGGCATACGGCTGCTCAAAATGGCGTCCAAATTTCGCTCCCGAAAAAAGAGTTTGAATTGCTGTTTTTGCTGTGCTCGGATCCCGGAAGGGTTTTCACGCGTGACGTTATCCTCACTAAAGTATGGGGGCATGATGTCATCGTCGGGGACCGCACTATCGACGTGCACATTCGCAAACTTCGAAGCAAACTCGGAAAAGAATATTTTACCACGATTAAAGGGGTCGGCTATAAATTTGAAGCGTGAGCAAACAAAATACTCCGCGAGAAATTGCGCGTAAAACGTCTCCCATTCTGTCCGTTCTGAGCGGAATTGGAACGTTTCTCTTGCTCCAAGGCTTAGACGCTATGCACCTCTGGGCGCTGGCACTGTTGGTGGGGCTTTTAACAGAAACAGCCACCTTTCTGATCATCAAGTGGTCAGCCGAAACGTTTATCTCCAGTAAGGTCAAGAATATCTCCGCGGCCATTTCCTCGGTCGAAGACTCGGTCACACCCAATGCCCAACACGAGAGCCTCGATGACATCATAGAGTGGGCAAATGACCAAGTGCAGGACATCAAGACACTTCGAAAGAAAGATTCTTTTCGCAAAGAATTCATGGGCAACCTAGCGCACGAACTCAAAACACCTTTGTTCAACATTCAAGGTTTCGTTTTGACCCTGATGGAAAATGACCTAAAAGATGAAGCGTTAGTCCGAAATTTCTTGACCAAAGCCAATAACAATGTCGACCGGATGACAGAGCTCATCGAAGACTTGGATGCCATTAGCAAACTGGAATCTGACCGCATAGAAATGACCCTTGTTCCATGCAATATCATCAACTTGATGAGGGAGGCATTGGAAAACGCTGAAATTGCTGCTAAAAAGAGAAAGATCACGCTCAAACTTGAATTGCCCGGTGCTATTGAGAATGCCACGCACGTCTTATGCAGTCCCAATCAAATGCAACAAGTCCTCACTAACTTGGTTACAAATTCCATTCATTATGGAAAGGAAAACGGCACTTCCACTTTGAAATTGGAGGACAACGGAAGGGACGTCACACTTTCCGTTGCAGATGACGGAATTGGAATTGACAAGGATGATCTCGACCGTATTTTCGAACGGTTTTACCGCGTCGATAAGAGCCGTTCACGGCACGCAGGAGGCTCCGGATTGGGCCTATCCATTGTCAAGCACATCATCGAGTCGCATGGACAAGAAATCACCGTTGCTTCAGCGCCAGGCCAAGGGACGACTTTCTCCTGGAACTTGGTGAACTTCGACTGGGAGGCCGAAAAGAGCAATCTAACGGTAACACCTCCTTCTCAGCAATGAACTTCCGCCACGGCCAGTTATGCGGATTGCATCATTCCGGTGCCGGCCGCATTCACAAAAGGATTCCCTCGCTTCTCAGCGCCAACAGTGGTACTGCCACCATGTCCCGGCCAAATCTCAAAGTCATCGGGCAAAGTATAGAGCACCTCTGCAATGCTTTTGACCAAATCCGCTGGACTGCACCCTGGCAAATCCGTTCGACCGACACTCCTTTCGAACACTACGTCGCCACCGATGACCCAGCCTTGCTGGTGCTCGACAAATACGACATGGCCTGGAGCGTGGCCCGGCGTGAACAAAACCTCCAGTTCTGACGGTCCGCAACGAATGCGTTCCTCCGAAGCGAGGAATGGACCCAACGCAGGTAGATGATCCATGGGCACGCCGTATACCGATGCAGCCCGTGGAGCTTGCTCGTACGTTGGCAGATCAAGGAGATGCACGCGGGGCTTTAAGCCCCACCGCTCAAAAACCCACCCGGCACCCATCACGTGGTCCAAATGTGCATGTGTGAGCAGGCATTGCGTGGGCACAACACCAATCTCTTCGCAAAACTTTGCAAATTCTTCTTGCTCCATTTTGTTGGACATGCCGGGGTCAAACACAGTGGCATCGCCGTTTCCATGGTCGAGCAGGTAGGTTTTTTCACCGAATGCGTTGAAGGTAAATGCGTGAAGTTTTGTCATCTGGCTGTAACTTCGAAAGGTATGCCGTTGCAAAGCTATTTCAAACGATTCACAATCATTGGATTTGTACTCGCGCTGTTCGTTTCACATGGACAGGCGCAGTTTTATGATGGTTCGAATGTGACGTTTGGGAAAAACCGGGTCCAGTACCGCACATTCAACTGGCAATATTTCCCATCCACGCGTGCCGAGGTTTATTATTACCAAGGCGGGAAATCACTCGCATCGAGAATTACAGCGGCATTGCCCGAATGGATGGAAGAGGTTGAAGAAATATTCGATCGTCGCATCGACGGTGGGGTGCAACTTCTTGTATTCAACAAGCAATCGGAGTTCCGGCAATCCAACATCGGAGTCTCATCGGATGAAGAAAACAACATCGGTGGCACCGCCATGCTCGTGGGTAGCAAGGTCTTTGCATTTGGCCAGCAAGAATGGTCCGATGTCGAGCAACAAGTCAAGTCCGGATTGGCGCAACTGCTGTTCAATCAAATCATGTTTGGAGGGAATTGGCAAGAAGCGCTCCGAAACACAACGGCCACTTCGTTCCCCGTATGGTTTTCAGAAGGGCTCGCCTCTTATGTTTCCAAGCCTTGGAATGCCAATGTCGCCATTCATATTGGCGATGCTGCGCGCAATCAGGCCATCACTCAAGCCCATCAAGCAACTGCCCTTCGTGCTCCTTGGATTGGCCATGCCGTTTGGAAATACATCGCAGACATCTTCGGCCCAATGGTTGTTTCAAATACCCTTTATATGACGCGTGTTTCGCGCAGTTTAGAGAAGGGGTTTCAGTACGCCACCGGCATGGATTTGGCAATGGTTCTGGAAGAAGCCACCCGTTACCACCTCGAGTGGGACGACTCAGAAGCACTTTTTCCGAATGTAAAAAAGCCACGCGATCGCAGGCGTGCCAGAAAAAGCACCGGTGATCTTCCCATCTCGCGCAAGGGAGAAGCCGTCGCGAGCTCCGTTTGGTTTCATCCGGATGGCGACCGATTCGGTTGGTCCACAGAAGAACGTGGTCAAACCACGATTTGGCTCGGCGATTTGACCGGGAACAAGTCCTTAAAATTGGGCAAGCATGGCCACAAAATTGACCGCGTTCAAATCCATGCTTCTCCCGCTTTCGCCTGGCATCCCAATGGACAATTGCTATCCTACACCATTGAAGATGGTCCGCAAAACCAACTGATCACAGTCAATATTGAAACCTTAGAATCCAGCTCCAAGGACATTTTTCAAATCGACAAAATCCTCAGCATGGCCTATGCTCCTGATGGAAGCACCATGATTTGGAGTGGTCTCCGAAACGGACAATCCGACCTGTCACTGTACCAAGTGCTCGGCAACAACCAAACCGCACTCTGGAACGATCCTTACAACGACCTCGATCCGATCTTTTCGCGCGATGGAAAGTTCATTTGGTTTGCTTCCAACCGACCGTCGACGAATCTTCCTGCAACATTCATCCTTGGTGAACCCTTGCCTGAGCAGCACGATCTCTTTCGATTGAATTGGCAGGAGAAAATCCCCCGGATTGAGCCGTGGACACAGACCCCAAATACCGATGAACGACTGCCACAACTGCAAGGGCCCGACGAGGTTACTTACCTCGCTGAAAACACCGACGGCAGCCAAGAACGCTGGGTCTCGTGGCGGGACAGTGCGGTCGCCTTTATTGATACTACTATTCATTACCGTTGGTTCACCCAGACACGCTTGGCCCAGACCCTCGCGGCTCCGGCTCATTCGTTCCAATTCATTGCCGAGCGAGGTGTCATCGGGTTCGAACATCAGCTTTGCCAGCACGTGTATTGGAATGAAATCCCTGTTGACAAAAGCACGTGGAAGTCAGCGACCGAACAGCCGGAAACATCCGAGGTCGAGAGTTCATTAAACCTCGATTGGGAATGGAAACCCAAAAGTGGAGAAGCCGACATCCGAAATTACCAATTCGGCCCTTGGACAGACCCGGACAAATTATCCTCCAACCAAGAGAACACGTCCGGACAGGCCGAAGAAATGGGCGTCGATTCTGGTCCAGATGACCCCTTAGCAGAGCAAACGGGGTGGAAGCCCTTCGAATTGCCAAAACCGGTCAACTACCGACGTAACTATGCCATTGAATCCGTCACAGGCCAACTGGACAATTCATTTGGCACCAAATTCTACCAAGCATATTCCGGTGAAATCGCCGTGCAACCCGGTCTGGGCGGACTGTCTAGAATATCCATGAGCGATTTATTCGAAGACAGGAGGTTCACAGCAGGCTTTCGCCTTTCCGGATCGCTGAGCAATAGCCGATATATGCTGGCCTATTCCGATTTGAGCAAACGCCTGGACCGTACTTGGATCTTCGAACGCCAAGGAGTGACGCAAAATGCAAACAATGCGCAATCCCCGGTCAACACCCACATTCACCTATTGCGCCATCAATTGAGCTACCCTTTTGATGAAGTCCGCAGCATCCGCTTGCAAGCGATGATTCGAATGGACCGCAACACTCCGCTTTCCACGGACGCCTTCAACCTGCGTTTGCCAACGACATTTACGCACCAAACAGGCCTCCAGCTCGCCTACGTCTTCGATAATACGCGCCAGCGCATGATCAACATCCGCGAGGGTCTGCGGTGCCGAATTTGGGGAGAATACCTGATCAATCCTGAGCAAACTGAATCCACCTTTGGAACGGTCGGTTGGGATTTCCGATGGTACAAGCCCCTTTGGCGCCATGTCACTTTTGCCTTCCGCAGTGCTGCCAACTGGTCCATTGGTTCGCAAAAGCTGCTTACCTTGGTTGGAGGGGTGGACAATGCCATTTCCCTCTCGGGCAACTCCAACACACCCATTGACCCGGATATTGCCTACAGCTACCAAGCACGTGTAACTCCGATTCGGGGTTTCAAGAACAATGCCCGAAATGGGGCACACATGGCCTTGTTCAATACGGAATTGCGCGTCCCTGTCTGGAGTTCGTTGAGCAAGCGATCGGTCGAATCTGAATTCTTACGGGATTTGCAGTGCGTAGGATTTGCCGATGTAGGATCCGCTTGGAATGGCAATCATCCCTATGACGAAGCGAATTCTTTCAATCAAGTGGTAGTCGTTCAAAATCCAATCACGGTCACCGTTGACAACAATCGCGAACCCATCATCTGGGGAACTGGATTTGGCTTGCGTTCCAAGGTCCTCGGCTATTGGGTCCGTGCCGATTGGTGCTGGGGCGTGGACGATGGGCGATGGCAAGACCGCATTTTCAATTTATCCCTTCAACTGGACTTCTAACCATGGATGTGAACACCTTAATGATATTGATGGCAATTGGTCTCATAGCGGGAATTGCAAGCGGGTTTGTTGGAATTGGTGGAGGGATGATTATTGTTCCGGCACTCGTCTTCGGATTGGGAATATCACAGCACATGGCGCAAGGCACCAGCCTTGCCATGATGATTCCGCCCATTGGCATTTTGGCTGTTATCAGCTACTACAAAGCGGGAGCTGTGAACCTTTATTTCGCAGCGGCACTGGCCGTCACGTTTGTTTTCGGGACCTGGCTCGGGAGCAAATGGTCGTTGAAAATGAATCCGGCTGCAGTCCGTGCAATCTTCGCACTCTTCATGATGTACGCTGCGATCCGATTGGGATGGAAATCCTGGCTGGAGTTGCAGGGATGAGCGCGCCATGTGTGGCTCAGCGATGCGATCAGTTGGCGTATTCGCTTAAAAACTTGATGCGTGCAAGCATTAACTCTTCCTCACTATAAACGTCGTTCCACTCTTCGATCAACGCCGTGACACTCGCATCTTCGGATTCCTTCAGAAATTCGAACAACTCCTCCAGACTATCCTCATCCAAGGCCTTATCGATGATGTAGTCCAAGTTTACCTTGGTTCCTGCAGAGACGATGTTTTCAATTTCGGACATCACTTCCTCGCGAGAGATATTCAAATCCTTTGCGATATCTGGAAGGTCGATTTGGCGATCGATCCTTTGAATGATGTGCACCTTGGAAGAGGATTTGTTATTGGTCGTGCGCACCAATAAATCTTCTGCACGCTCGATTCCCTCCTGTTCAACGTATTCGTCAATGAGCTTCAGGAACGGCTTTCCGAATTTTCGAGCCTTGCCCGAACCTACTCCGGAAATTCGCAACAATTCGTCCTCCGTAAGGGGATAGTGAATGGCCATTTCATCGAGACTGACATCTTGAAAGATGACATAAGGAGGGAGCGACTGCTCATCGGCTACTTCTTTGCGAAGCGACTTCAACATGTCCCGCAACTTCTCATCCATCGCGCCGCCCTGGCTCGAGCGCGTCTGACTCATGGAGTCAATCGCATCCACGTCGGAGTAGTCCCGTTCTTTCGCAACCATCACTGGCGTAGGATTCGTCAAGAAATCCATTCCAGCGTCTTTGATCTACAAAACACCGTAAGTCTCAATTTCTTTTCGGATCAAACCAAGCACCAACATCTGGCGGATGATTCCATTCCAATGGCGAACATCATGGTCCTTGCCTCGGCACCAAAACGGGCTTGAAACCCCCTTGTAATCTTGGATTTCGCGGTTCTCCTCGCCGCACAAAACGCCCGTGATAAAAGGAGCCCTGAATTGCTGCCCGTGCTCCAGAATGGCACTTAAAATCAAGTGCACCTCTTCTTGTCCATCCCGCAAAACGGGTGGATTGGCCATGTTATCACAATTCATCGCCCCCGGCCCATTGTGCTCGTCAAATTCCTCGCCAAAATAATGGAGCAAGAATTTTCGACGGCTCATCGAAGTCTCCGCATAAGCCATTACCTCTTGAAGCAACTGCTGGCCGATTTCCTGCTCTGCCAGCGGCTTTCCTTGCAAGAACTTCTCCAGCTTTTCAATGTCCCGGTGGCTATAAAACGCGATGCAGTGCCCTTCTCCTCCATCGCGACCCGCGCGACCCGTCTCTTGGTAGTAGCTCTCCAGCGACTTCGGAATATCATAGTGAATGACAAATCGAACGTCCGGCTTGTCAATGCCCATCCCGAATGCTATGGTTGCAACGATTACATCCACGTCTTGCATTAAGAACTGGTCCTGCATCCGACTGCGTGTGTTCGCATCCATTCCCGCGTGGTAGCCGAGCGCTTTGATGCCATTGACGCGAAGCACTTCTGAAATTTCTTCGACCTTCTTTCGACTCAAACAGTATATAATGCCACTCTTACCAACGTTTCGCTTTGCGTGGCGCACGATTTGCTTCAATGCATCCTTCTTGGCCCGAATTTCATAAAATAAGTTGTCTCGATTGAACGACGCTTTGAAAAGCTGAGCGTTCTTCATCTCCAGATTTTTCTGGATGTCCGCCTGAACCTTGGGAGTTGCGGTCGCTGTCAATGCAATGATCGGAACATCTGCAATCTGATTCACTATGGAGCGAATCCGCCGGTATTCAGGACGAAAATCATGGCCCCATTCTGAAATGCAGTGGGCTTCGTCCACCGCTACGAAACTGATTCGAATGCTTCTAAGGAAATTGATGTTATCCTCCTTGGTCAAACTCTCAGGAGCAACATACAGCAATTTTGTTAGGCCCGTAGCCACATCTTCACGGACACGCGTCGCATCCGATTTTGAGAGACTCGAATTCAAATAATGGGCAATGGAATCTGTTTCATGATGACCTCGAATGGCATCCACTTGATTCTTCATCAACGCGATCAATGGTGAAACGACAATCGCCGTTCCTTCCATCATCAATGCGGGCAACTGGTAACACATGGACTTCCCTCCGCCTGTTGGCATGATGACAAACGAGTCTTGACCGCGCAGCACGCAGTCAACAACTTGCTCTTGCTCCCCCTTGAATTCATCGAATCCAAAGAAATGCTTAAGCGCCCCTTGGGTGGACATTTCCGTTATACTCATCAATCAGACATTTGGTGCCGGCTTGCGCCGATCGAAAGCGTTAACTTTGCTCTACTAAAGATAGGCAATTTTCGCAGAATATCGACGTCTTAGCTTCAAGCCTCTCTGAATTTGCCCTTTTTAATTTTCAATGATGGATTGGATTCGACGCGCAAAAGAAACCCTGACTCTGGAAAGCAATGCCATACGGGATTTGATTCCGCACATTGGCGACGATTTCATCGCTGTTGGAAAGCTTCTCTTTCATATGAAAGGTCGCGTGGTCATGACGGGCATTGGAAAAAGTGCCATCATCGCCCAAAAACTTGTGGCAACTTTCAACTCCACGGGCTCTCCAGCGATTTTCATGCACGCGGCTGATGCCATTCACGGCGACCTCGGCCTTGTCCAAAGGGATGATTTGGTGCTTTGCATTTCGAAGAGTGGCAACTCCCCTGAAATCAAAGCGTTGGTTCCGTTGTTGAAAAGCCGCAACATTCCATTGATTGGCATGGTCGGGATCATCGATTCCCATTTGGCTCTACAGAGTGACTTCATGCTCAACACCACCGTTTCGAAGGAAGCTTGTCCGCTCGATCTTGCGCCTACGTCGAGCACTGCGGCGCAAATGGCAATGGGAGATGCACTCGCCACCTGCCTAATGGAGGCGCGCGGGTTCAAAGCATCCGATTTTGCCCAGATGCACCCCGGTGGCGCCCTTGGAAAGCGGCTTTACACCCGACTGCAAGATGTCATGCGTTCTGATCAAAACCCCGCTGTTGCCTACGCTGCGAACCGTCAGCAAGTCGCCTTGGAAATGAGCGCTGGCCGATGCGGTGCCACAGCGGTTCGACGCGACAATGCGATCATTGGCATCATCACGGATGGAGATGTGAGGCGGGCGATGGAAAGTGGCTTGGGTTCCGATGCACAAGCCGACCAATTGATGAACCCAAGGCCGAAAACTTTGCCAGAAGACGCTCTGGCCGTCGGGGCCTTTCAGCTCATGGAAAAGCACTCCATCTCGCAAATCGTCGTCATGGATGGAGAGCGCTATATTGGAATCGTGCATTTGCACGACATCCTACGAGAAGGCATCTTCTAACGACCTAATTTTGCAGTATGGCTCTGGATCAACCGGAAGATGAAAATCTACAGGATGTAGAAATGGGGTTCCTGGACCACCTCGAGGAACTGAGAAAACGATTGTTTTGGTCTGCCGCTTTCATCTTAACGGGAGGCATCGCCTTGTTCATTTCCAAAGACTGGCTTTTTGAAACCGTACTATTTGGTCCAAGGCGAACAGACTTCATTAGCTTCAGGGGATGGTGTTGGATCTCAAATCAAATGGGTGCCGGCGACGCATTGTGCGTTCGTGAAATCAACTATGAGTTGATCAATACCACGATGCTGGGTAATTTTACCACGCACATTCTCGTGTCCGCCATCGGTGGATTCATCTTGTCTTTCCCACTGGTCTTTTGGCAAGGCTGGCTCTTTCTGCGTCCTGCATTAAAAGATCGAGAGCGGCAAGCAGCACGGGGAATTGGCCTTAGTTCGTCCCTGCTGTTTTTCTTGGGAGTGGCCTTTGGCTATTTGATCATTGCGCCATTGTCCCTGCAGTTTCTGGGGAATTACGAATTGGGGGATGTACAAGCTGTCTCTTATACACATCTCCGAGCCCACGAGACCAGAGAGGATCT
>CAXDQP010000057.1:0-9866 GCA_963991335.1 uncultured Flavobacteriales bacterium | reverse complement strand
CATATAGACAAATTATCCGGGACTGATGGAACGTTGCTTAGCGTCACGTAAGCGCCATTCGAGTCGGTTCCATACCATTGTGCATTTTCATCTGCGACCTCGCTGTAGGGTGAGTTTCCTCTGGATGAATTGGCACTTCCGTGGGAAGGTCGAATGTTGAACAAATCTGATTTCATGGGAGAAATCCCACCGAAGAAACTTTGCGGAATAATGTGCTCCGTGTTAATAGGGTCTAGGTAAGTGATGAATTCGGATGGCTGCTCAAATCCAGTGTAAATGCAGTGAATGGTGCTGTTCAACTCATCCGTGTATCCGAACATTTGTGTTCTTGCACCGTTGTAGCCCAAATCACTGAAATAGGGGTTGTACCATTCTGCTTTGAGCCATGTTCTTAGCGCCTCTGAGTTGAGGCCTTCCGGTGCATCGGGTTGGGCAAAAGCACTGGAAACCAATAATATTGGCGCCGCAAATGCACACATTAGGCATCGAATCCCCCACCTTACACTTAGTGATAAAAACATTGATGTAATGATTTTAAAGTATTTCATTAACAGTGGATTAAGGTACGATTTATTCTTCGTTTGATGGCGTTTCATTGCGAATAAAATGAAGCTCAGTAAAATCAAAATCAGGGTTCGGAACATCCACATCAAGGGATTTGATTTGTCCTGCGGCGTCCACTGAGAAATGAACCATGCCGCTCGGTAGCATCATCTGTTCGGACCAATTTAACTGGAACGTATCGTAATGCCAGTGGTTCAATTCAGCTCGGAACAAAGGCGTTTGGATGAATTGAAGCTGCAACCCATCATCGCTATCCGTAACCTCTACAGTGCCGTACATGGGGTCGGTATACGCTCCTGCAAAATCGCCTATGGCATGCGACGGAGCAGTGCCCTTGATGCGCTTTGACGCGAGTCGGTCCGCTTCCTTTGCTTTGTTTTTAGCTTCAGAGGCTCTGTTTTCTTCCAAGAAGGTGAGCAAATTGAAACTAGTGTTTTGATCGAGCAAAACGTCCAAAATGTCGTATCCAAGCGCCCAGGGAACAGAGCTGTTGGTATTGGTAACGATGAACACGCCAATTTTTTCCTCGGGCACGAGCATTTGACGGGAAATCATGCCATCATAGCCTCCTGAATGTCCGACGATTTTCCGACCGTGCAATGTGGTCATTTCCCAGCCCAGACCATAACCGCGAAAGTGCATGGAAGGCAATTTGGATCGGTACCAATTAGACACTGGAATGGGGGTATGCATGGTCCACATTTCTTGCGTCCGTTGCTGATTCCAAACGGTTTGGTTGCTAACTCGGCCGCTATCCAACTGCACGATCATCCACTTCGCCATTTCCTCAACACTGGCGATCAAAGCGCCAGCAGGGGCCATGTTGTCCCAGTTTACCCATTGGATGGGAACCTGACCACCGTCGGCTGTTTCATTGTGCGGTACCGCTTGCGGTGCTCCATCTCTCAACTCACTTACGCTGAGAATGGATTGAGTCATTCCAATGGGGGACAGAAGGGAGTCTTGAATGCAATTTTTCCAGGTTTGGCCAGTGACGACTTCTATGATTTTTCCGGCAGCAATGTAGAGGATGTTTTGGTAGCCGAATTCGGTTCGAAAGGAGCTGGTCGGCTTCAGGAATTGGGCTTTTTGCAATACTTCATCCGATGTCCAGCTGGAGCCGTACCATAGTAGATCACCTGAAAAGGTGGCCAGTCCAGATCGATGGCATAATAAATCTCGAATTCGCAATTCTGAAGTCACGTAAGGGTCGTAAAGCTTGAAGCTTGGCAGGTAGTCCGTGACGCGATCGTCCCAGTTGATTTTTCCGGCATCGACCAATTGGGCCAGAGCGGCACTCGTGAAGGCTTTGGTATTGGAAGCCACTGCATAACGGGCGTCTGGAGTAGCTTTTACCTGAGCCTCTGTATCTAACAAACCGTGAGAATGGCTCCAGAGCAACGCTCCGTCCTGCACGATTGCCACGGATATGGAGGGCAGATTCATTGTGTTTGCGGCGCGAAGCATCGCGTCATCAATGCGCGTAAGTTGTTTGGGTTTAATGTCGATCTGCCCGCTGACCAGCGGGGCAAGTGTCAATGCTCCAACGGTGAAAATGGCGGAGATCGCACGGGGTCGAATTAGGCGAAATGAAGATAAAGAGCTGCTCATGGCTTCAGGTTTAATGTGCGGGATGCGTAATTTCGCGCAGATGGGATTGAAAGCACTAAAAGTTGGAGCAAAAGTTCGTTTTTTGGATGAAGTGGGCCAAGGTGTGATTACCCAAGTCATTTCAGAGACGAGCGTAATGGTGGAAGATGAAAATGGCTTTGAGTACCCTTACGAATCGGGACGCCTGCTCATTGTTGCTGATGCGAAAGAAGAAAAAATGGCGTACGAGCGTGTTGTTCCTTCGGTGCTTGAAATTATACAACAGGACGTTTCGCCGGAGCATAAAAAACGTTTGGAGAAAGACTTCAAGACCAAATACAAAGAGGCAAATGATCGCGCAAGTGATCGATCAGATATGGAGATTGATTTGCACATGCACGCCATTGTGGATTCGCAGGTGGGACTGGATCCTACCACAATGCTCGAGCTCCAGTTGTCTCATTTTGAACGCATGCTCCAAATCGGGATACGTCAGCGGATGAAAAAATTAGTGTTCATCCACGGGATTGGTCAAGGGGTGCTGCGGCATCAAATTTGGAGCCGTGTAGATTCGTATTACCCAGATTGCAGTTGTCGCTCCGCTGACCCAAGGGAATATGGGAGCGGAGCTACAGAAGTGTGGATTGGTGAACGCGCATTTCGCTGAGAAGCGAAGGCCATTCGAGCATTACTCTTCCGTTTCCTTCACCTTATTCTTTTCTGCCCACTCCTTGGCAATGACATTCAAACTTCGTTCAGGATCGTTGACGTGCATGGTTGACAGATCCACCGTGAATGTCGGCTCTAGATCCCTTTTAACCAGTACTTTGAAGGCATAAGTTGTTCTGCCGTCGACGTCGTTGAGTGAAAGCGACTGGATGGGGAGCTTTTTGACCACTGCAGGCAATACGATCCCCTTTATGGGCTGCAATTTGAGCCAATTGACCGTGGCATTGGCTTGGGTCGGGTTTTTTTCTCCGACAGTGATACGGTAATCGCCTTGTTCGGTTTGAAGCGTGTAAAACGATTCTTCGCCTTCTTTTTCGAATTGCCATGGGTCGGACTTCTTTGGTGCGATTTCAGTGCCGTTGCCCATCATGTTGCTCATTTCTGCCAATCGCTTGGATATGTAGTTCCCTTGTCCTGAATTCAAAAACAAAGTGGCCATTCGACGCTGTTCCGCATTGAACCAAAGCCATTCTTCGCTTCGCAACGTGTCCCCAAGCCAAAGGAACGGACCATTTTGTAGTTTTGCATCAAACCAGAAGCGTTGGGCAAGGGTTTTTCCTGCACGCTGGACTTCAATGTCCATGGAATGGCTCCATTCAAGCACTTCTTCTCCTAATGTTGTCCGAGACATTGCGTTCAATTCTTTCCTCAGGTTTGCCTGGCGTTCTGTTTGAACTTTTCGAGCAGAATCCATTCGGAGTGAGTCGGCCAAAAATTCCTCGAAGGAAAGCGGGGAAGTCTGCACTGAATCTTGAAGGGATTCTTGACGCTCGGAATGGGCAGGAATGTCATTTTGTGCTCGAGCCGCTTCGTTCAAGAGCAAGAAGCACATAGACACAAGTGGAATAAGCACGAGGTGGGACGAAAATGGAATTTTCATCGAACGAAGATACACTTCTTCGCCAAACTCAATTGCGCGCCCTCCTGCGCCATCTTCGAGGGTTGTTCCACGGCGCGTTCAGTTCAGTATCGCGCACTTCTATATCTTCTTTCAAAACCCAATGGTTGCGGTGCCAGAAAAATCCATCGTAAGTAAAGTCCGGCCCATAAAACGCTGTAAAGCCTTCCATGGACGGGTCAGATGGGCTCAAATGATCCATGACGATCATTTCCATGTCTTCTCGCCACTTGAGGGTCGTGGAGACGGCGTCATTGTATTCGAGAACGTGCCGTTTTACCGATCCTCTCCCAATATCAATGATGGGAAGCCCGAATTTGATGCGGTTGCCATTGACGCTCATCGTCTCGATAATTTTTCGATTCCGCGTTCCATCCGCACCGTCCCAGCCGAGCAACGTGTATACGGTTCGATTGCCTTGCTTGCGAGCCAGAATGTCGTAATAAATGGCACCTGGCCAATTGTTCGGGCTGTATCTGTTCTTTGGATCCAAAGTGTTTCGCTGGGAATTAGCCGCTTTGAATGTGAGCGGCGTTACCAATTGTTCATCGTCGTTGGATCGTGTCAGTACGATACCCCCGTACCCATTTGTTCGATCTTCATACTCTACATTCCATGTGAGAATTGCCAGGCGATTTTGTCCCTCACCAGAAGATACGATTCCAATCCGTTGCGCCAATGAATCCGAATCGAGCGACCAAAAGTCAGTTGTTTCGAATGCAGTTATCATTTCTTGGAGCAAGTCCTGATGCGCGCGGTGACGAACGCTATCATTTGCGGCTTCAACGATACGCTCATGCAAGGTGAGCAAGTATGGGACGGTGTTGACTTCGAGCTGGGATTGGCCTTCGGAGGATGATTTTCGATTTTGTGCGAATCCGGAAGAATAGACTGAGCACGAAATCAACAGGAATACCAATGTTTTTGCGCCGAGCCTCATACACTTACAACGGGTTTGATTGGAATTCATTGCAACCTTCAGAGATGCATAAAGGCTTTTTTGGCTAACAGAACTTCTTCAGACTCCACGTGATCCGGATCATCAACACAACAATCAACGGGGCAGACGGCCGCACATTGCGGTTCGTCATGGAATCCAACACACTCGGTGCACTTTGAATGAGCGATATAGTAGACGTCCATGCTACCGGGCTCATTCTCGGTATCTGCCTGCACTTCTCCGACAGTTGGATGAACACCGGCTCCTTGGAAGCCTGTCCCTTCTGCAAATTGCCAGTTTGCTCCACCTTCGTATATGGCGTTGTTGGGGCATTCAGGTTCACATGCACCGCAGTTGATGCATTCGTCTGTGATCATAATGGCCATTGCTTCTTTCGGTCTGGGGTTGGTACGTAAATTTGGCGTGAAGATACACACCAAAATGAGGAACACATTGGAAACGGCTCTTGTTCAACTCGGCGCTTGGTTGCGTGGAGAGATTCCGCTAGAAGGTCCGAACAACAAATCCCTTTTGTCCAAGGCGGAAATGGAGAACAAATGGTTCACCCATGACGCGTGTAAAATGGCGATGATCGCCTGCGGTAATATGCTCCGTCCAACGGTCATGGCGGAGTGGTTGGATCGCTATGATATTCCGGAGGAACCATTGCAACAGAAACGAGTGGGCCTCGTGTTGGCTGGAAATCTTCCATTGGTCGGCTGGCATGATACGATGAGCACCATCATTGCAGGTCATCAGGCTGTGATTAAGGCAAGTTCATCGGATGCTGTTTTGATCGCAGCGGTCATGCAAGCTTGGAAAGGATTCTTGCCGGACGGCGAAAAGCTTCAAGTGGAATGGGTGGTCGGAAAGATGAACAATGTTGATGCCGTAATTGCAACAGGAAGTGCGAACACCAACCGTTATTTTGAATATTATTTCAGCGATTTGCCCAACGTTTTACGAAGCCAACGTACGAGCATTGCTATTCTTGACGGCTCGGAAACAGAAGCGGACATCCGCTCGCTTGGCAATGATGTGTTTCAGTACTTTGGTATGGGGTGTCGAAGCGTCACGAAACTCTTTCTGCCGGTGGGGTTTGACCTTGACCGATTATTCAATGTCTGGGTAGAATGGTCCCATCTCGCGAATCATAATAAGTATGCCAACAACTATGATTATCACAAAGCCGTTTGGTTATTGAATCAAGTTCCACTGTTAGAGAATGGATTTGTACTGCTCAAAGAGGACAAAGCCTTTTTGAGCCCAGTAGGTGCCTTGTTTTATGAGTTTTATTCTGATGAATCGACACTCCATAAACATTTGGAGTTGAATGCCAATCAGCTACAATGCGCATCCGTCAAAAATCCAGAACAGCGGATTGGGTTGGCTGTGCCGATCGTTCCTTTCGGTGCGACACAGTCTCCTCAGCCTTGGGATTATGCGGATGGCGTGGATACCATTTCCTTTCTCTTGGGGTTATCTTCGTACCCGAAACGGAAACCATCGACCCCCGCATGAAAACGAAATCAAACCTAAAAAGTACGCTGACAGGTCTTTCAGCCTCCTGCGTTTTTTTGCTGTTATGGATGAGCAGTTGTTCAACGGACATCGAGCTCAATGCGCCTTACCAAAAGACGGCGGTAGTCTTCGGATTGCTCGATGCACAGCAAGATACCCAGTGGGTTCGGGTCAATCGAACATGGCTGGGCACTGGAAATCAGTTTGATGCAGCAATGATTGCCGATAGCAGCGAGTATCCTGCAGATGATTTAGCGGTGGGCATCACCGAGCGGGTCAACGGTCAAAGCCGTTCATGGGCGCTTTTGGACACCACGATTCAAAACAAATCCGAAGATGGCATTTTCTTTGGTCCAGAGCAGCAAATGTGGTATTTCATTCCTGAGGGTGGCCTGAACACAGACGCAGAATACGACTTAGCGATCTCAATTGAAGGAGAAGGAAATGTGTCGTCCACAACCAATATGATTTCCGAACAGATTGGCAATATCACGCAGCCACCTCCGGGAGTTACCAATTTCAAGTTGGGTTTGGCCAGTGTTGGGTTTCAAACGACGTTTCCGGATTTGACCTTCAAATGGTCGTCAACGGCAGGGGCGAGCCGATACGATGCGATGATTCTCATCCACGTGACCGAGCGCACATGGAACGACGAAGAGCATACAGACCTTTTGTCAGAAGAAGAGCGCATCATCGAGTGGCCCATTGGGACCTTGAATGCACCGGACGATGGAGGAGGAGACGTGTTGCAAAAGGAAGTGAACGGAGAGCGATTTTTCACGACACTTGCGACTAAATTGGAAGCAAATCCATTCGTAACCCGGGTGCTTGGAGTGTGGGACGAAGAAGTTCAAATTGCCCGGGTGTTGGATTTTGAATTGACGGTGGCGAATGATGAACTTTCCACCTACTTAGAGATTAATTCACCCATCTCCGGGGTGATCCAAGAGCGTCCCGAGTACACCAACATCATCGGTTGGCTTGGGTTATTCGCAGCGCGTTCAACGCAAGGGGTTTATGGAATTGGTTGCACAACGGCTTCTTTGGAATATTTGATTGAGGGTTCTGAAACTTATGAGCTGAATTTTTGTACACCGAATCCTTTTTCTGATTTTTACTGCGACTGAGCCCAACCGATTCCCCATTCCATGATGGAGCACACCCTTACGACCAAACTTCAAGATGCAACCATTGAGCTTTCAATGGGATTGTACACCGTTCGCTTTCACGAAGAGGCAGTGCTCGATTTGAATCAAATGAAACGGGTCGAAAAGGCGAGAAGGGAATTATTAGCTGACGATAGAGGTCCGGTACTTGTTCTGATTCCAAGAAATGCAGCCTTGGTAGAGCATGAGGCGCTGGCATGGCTTGGATCGCAAGAGGCCATGGTGGACGTTTCCGCTCGCGCGGTCGTATTGCCTTCTTCTATTGCCGTTATGCGAGATCGCATCCGATGGGCATTGTTTCGCCCAACCGTGCCATTCCGAATTTTCAGAAACCCTCAAATTGCGAAAGGGTGGGCGTTGGATCAATGGTACGACAAGCACATTGGAATGGAGATTGATTCCTTTGAACAAGACGGTATCATCTGAACCCAAGCAAATTCAATCTTCACGCATTGCGTAAGGTTCTATTGCTATCGGATGATGAAGCGTTGTGCAATTCCTGAGATGACAATGGTGTAGTTCCCGTTGCCCCAGTGACTTGGGACTTCAACCCTTGATGATTTGCCGCTTGAAATTCTCCTTCCCTGTGCATCATGGATCGAATACGATTTTGGTGCGTTGCCAATCGTCAGCGCTTGGCCTGATGATATTGGATTGGGATGGATTGAAAATTCAGCAGATTCGAACGGAGTGATTTCATTTGATCCCCCGATATTTTGAAAAGTAGCCAATGCTGGAGCGCCAAAAATTTCAGTGATTTCCAATAGAGGGACTCCTGTGCCAGCTCCCCACCATTGGTAAATGACTTGGTCCCGTTCCAATTCGAATGGCTCTCCCAATTGCTCGATGTAAATGTCATCCGTGGCATTCAGCTGCGTGCGGGTGCGCAACACTTCAAATGAACCACCAGGAAGGATGAGTGTTCCCCACGCATCAGCGGTGACAGCTCGTGTTTGATCCAAACCGTACGACAAGATGCCTTCCAGGTTCAATTCGAATGCAGCAGAGCTTTCAAACGATTGCTCAAAGCTGAACGGAATGGGAAAAAACTCATCGATGTCGTCATAAGCCACGGGTAAATCAAACCCTGAGGCGCTCAAGCCAATTCCAGCGATAGCGAAATATCCGCCATCCGTTTGATAAAAATTATTGAACCCATCCAGCGGGATCGGCAATTCAACTCCCAAATCTGGAAAAACCGTAGGCAAAATAAGTCGCACTGGTAGGCAGAATTGAAGGGGCTGTTGAACACCAAAGCGGCTGTGATGGACGCATCATTGATGTCGATTGGAGAAATGGGGGCATCTCCCAATGCAATTAGCCCCGAAGCATCCCAGGTGGCATTCGCTCCGGCAATGGCCGTGAGGTTAAAGTCAGTCACGGCAGTGTTGACCACATCATAGGTTTCGCCTGCTTGAGGTAAATCTGCACTTCCAATGCTAATTTGTGCACTTGCCGGGAGGCAAAGTCCCAGGGTTACAAGAAGAAGTAAGGCGTTTCGGAGTGGTTGCATATCCTTTTATTTTGCTGCAATGTAATCAAGGCAGGTCGCGCGGGAAAGATTCATTTTTCCAATCGCCCCAATGATTGAATTCGTGCCTTATTCGAATCCCTACGCCTTGTGTGCTGGACCCGTCCAATGCATTCATCATGGATTGATTGCTCTTGGACTGTCCGGTCACTTGATATTGTCCTTTCGAGTCGAGATCGTAGCTGATGGTCACATCTTGAATTTGTATGTCATCCGTGGACATTTGCCCAATGCTTTGAGCGCCAAATGCACCTTCCAGCTGCAGTCTTTCGTTGAACATTTGGGTGCTCAGCGCCAGAGCTAATTCTTGTTCACCGCTGAGATTATCGTTGGAGTAATCCAATCCGAGGTCCATTCCCGGTGCGATTTGTGAAATCCAATGGCCCAATTGATTGGCGATGAAAGCGGAGCTTTGACCCGTTCCCTGAAATCCACCGAGCGCACTGGCCAAGGGGTCTTGGCTAATGAATTGATTGACAACCAGTAAGCTGAGCGCTTGTCGCTGCATTTCTTCTTCATTCAATAACGCTCCTTGAATCAGAGCCTCTAGCCGCGAATCAGCATCAGGAACACGGATGTTGAATCCGATTTCTGGTTGAAACAATCCACCATTGAGGGATAAGAGTAGCTCCACCGGGACACGCCCTGGCAAATCAGGTTCATCAGGAAGCAAGGGATTCAACCGTGCGCGCGTTTCAAAAGAGGTCAATACGTCGATTTGCGCGGCATAGGGGTCTCCAAACCATTCAAGCGTGCCACCGGGCTGGATTTTGAAGGTTTTATTGATCAGGTTTTGCAGGGTAAAAAAGTAGGTTCCTTCAATGATTTGCAACGACCCATTCAATGCGATTTCTTCAAAATCGTTCACGCGGACATCGAGGCTGTCTCTTATACACATCTCCGAGCCCACGAGACCAGAGAGGATCT
>CAXDQP010000056.1:0-9990 GCA_963991335.1 uncultured Flavobacteriales bacterium | reverse complement strand
CTGTTCGCCGAGGCAATCACTTCCGGCTATGCGCACCGTTCGTCTTACAGCAGCTACATCAACCAAGCACTGAGCGGCAATGAGGAACCGCTCATTACACACGCTGATCATTACCAGACCAACCGCGCATACGGGGTAGCTGCCTATTCCAAGGGCGAAGTTCTTTTGGCACAATTAGCGGCCGTCATGGGGCCCGACGCCAGAGACCGAGGGCTCCGCGACTACTTTGCCAAATGGTCATTCAAACACCCCGGACCACTGGAACTCAAACGATGCATGGAAGCCGCGAGCGGATTGGACTTGGATTGGTACTTCCAATATTTCATCAATACCACGCACACCATTGACTATGCCGTTCAATCGGTCTATGAATCGGAAGACTCAGCCACGATTGAATTGGAGCGGCTCGGCGCCATGCCCATGCCTCAAAACATTGCCGTCACTTTTGAAAACGGCGAGGTTCAGCGGTTCCATGCGCCATTGGTCATGATGCGCGGACACAAAGCCCTGGGTGAAAACGAAACGTTATTGCCCGATTGGCCTTGGACGAATCCTACCTATTCATTCACCGTTCCGACAACTTCACGCATCGTTTCTGTGGAACTGGACACCGATCGTCAAACGGCCGATGTGAACCGGGACTACAATTCCGTTCAGTTCGATGCACAATGGCAACGGATTTACCAACGCCACTGATGCATGTTTGAAAAACAACTGAACGCTACCGCCCCGTGGGCCAAAACTGCTGCATTTTTCGCGGCCCTCGCCTTGCTCATGGTGCTTTCCCCGATGCAATGGACCAGCGGTGAAGGAATTCCCATCACCTTGCAATCGCTATTGGTCGTCTTATTTCCCGCCATATTGGGCTGGAAATCTGGAACATTGGCGGTGGTCACCTACCTCATTGCAGGTGGATTTGGAGCTCCTGTATTTGCCTATGGAACGTTTGGTTGGGAGCGCTTCACCGGAAGCACTGGAGGCTTTCTACTCGCATTTCCGCTCGCCGCCATGCTCAGCGGGTGGGCCATGGAAATGCGCACGCGGAGCACCATGCTCATTCCAACCTTGATTTTATTCGCCGGTCAACTGCTTATTCTTGCCATGGGATTGCTCTGGCAACGCGCCATTGTGCCCATCGAAGAGTCCGTCGTGGATACGTTGGTTCGGTTGGGACCGGGTTTGCTCATCAAAACCGCTTTGGGCAGCCTTGTCCTCGTTCTTTTGTCCCGCCTCACTGCCTTCTTCATCAACCGATCGCAGCAAAACCTCACCGCACCAGAATGACCCATTCCTCATGAAATACTTTCCAACCTTTCTCGCCCTTGCGATTGTTTTCGCAGTGATTGGATGCCAACCATCCGAAGGGAATAGCCGCAAAAGCCAAGCCATCCTTGACATGAAAAGAGCCACAGACTTCCACAGCTACAGCCAACCCAATGAGGCAGTAGTAACCCATTTGAATTGGAATGCCTCGGTCAACTTTGACGACCGAATCATCCGCGCCACTGCCACATACGATATCGATGCAAGCGCCAACGCCGAACGCATTCTATTGGACTGTGTTGATTTGACCATTGAAGGCGTTACCGTGGATGGCGAAACCGTCGACTGGTCCATGGGGCCGGAACAGCCATATATTGGACAGCCGCTAAGCATTCCCGTTACAGGAGATTCCAAGCGCATTAGCATCCAATACGCAAGCGCCCCTTCAGCAGGTGCCTTGCTTTGGGTAGAAGGGGAACAGCCCTTTCTTTTCACGCAGAGCCAGGCAATTTTAGCGCGGACATGGATCCCCTGCCAAGATTCACCCGGGATTCGGTTCACCTATGAAGCGCATGTCGATGTGCCCGTGGGAACCATGGCCCTCATGAGCGCAACGAATCCTACGGAGCAGTCCGCTGATGGCCATTACGACTTCCGAATGGATCAACCCATCCCCTCCTACCTCATGGCGCTTGCCGTGGGCAATGTTGAATTCCGTTCGGTGGGTCCACACACAGGCGTCTACGCAGTGCCTGAACTCATCGATGCCTCCGAATACGAGTTCGGTGAAATGGAACAACTCTTGGTGGCGGCAGAGAACCTCTACGGAAAATACGCTTGGGAACGCTATGATTTGCTCGTGCTGCCGGCAGCCTTTCCCTTCGGCGGCATGGAGAATCCTCGACTCACATTTGCCACACCGACGATCATCGCAGGCGATCGCAGCCTCGTTTCATTGGTAGCACACGAGTTAGCGCACAGCTGGAGCGGAAATCTTGTGACCAATTCCACCTGGGATGATTTCTGGCTCAATGAAGGCTTCACCGTCTACTTCGAACAACGCATCATGGAAGCCGTGTACGGCCGTGAAATCTCGGAGATGCTCGCCACTCTGAGCTACCAAGGATTGGTCGATGAGGTTGATGAAATCATGGACACGAATCCCGATGACACCCACCTCAAATTGCATCTTCAAAATCGCAATCCGGACGATGGCATGACAGCTATCGCCTATGACAAAGGTTACTTCTTCTTGCGTTTGATTGAAGAAACCGTTGGCCGCGAGGCTTTTGATGCCTTTCTAAAAACCTATTTTACGGAGCATGCCTTCACCGTCATGGATACGGACCGCTTCATCGCTTATTTGAAAGAAAACCTGCTCAATACAACGGATCGTTTAACAGCCATTGACCTGGACGCTTGGATTTTTGGCGCCGGACTACCTGCAAATTGCCCCCAAGTTCGTTCTGAGCGTATTGAGCAAGTCGATGCCAGCCTCGCAGCTTGGGAAGCGCGAGGGACCACAACGCAGAATTTACCGTGGGACCAATGGGTCTACCAAGAACGCTATCGGTTCCTTTCCAATTTGGATGACGGAACATCTGCTGAACGCATGCAAGAACTGGACTCAGTCTGGGGAATCTCAATCACTGGCAACAACGAAGTGTTGTTTGCATGGCTCGAACAAAGCATTCGAAGCAATTACACGCCCTCCTATGAGCGACTTGAATCCTTTTTGATCGAAGTAGGTCGAAGAAAATTCTTGACGCCTCTTTACCGCGCTATGATCGAAACAGGACAAAAGGACATGGCCCTTGCGATTTACAGCCAAGCTCGGCCCAATTATCACAGCGTTGCGACCGGAACAATGGATGAACTGCTGGAAATGGATTGAATCGAATCAATCCACATGAAATGAAAAAGCCTCCGGAAACACGGGGGCTTTTTCATGATTAAAAGTCAGAACACACCTTGCGTCTCCTGCTCTCCTCAATAAGCTAACAGCGCCTTTGATTTCTTTGCGTTCTGCCGGATTGCTCAGGCTATATACGACGACACGGTAAAAATAAACACCGTCTTGAGCAAAATGCTCAGAAGCATCATTCGACTGACCGTACCAGACCTCGTTTACATCCGTTGTCTCGAAGACCAAGTTCCCCCACCGGTTAATGACCTGCATGGAAAAACGAGCTGGATCTATATCCGTTCCGACGGCGAAGAAAGCATCATTGGTTCCATCATTATTCGGAGAGAAAGCCGTTGGAATGTAGAGTGAAAACAAATCCAAGACCTCAATGGTCCGGGTTATCTGAGAAGAACAGCCATTCTCATCCGTCACGACCAACGTTACCGGATAATTTCCTCCCTGGTCAATTGGGAATTCGAATAAAGGATTGGGCTGGTTGGAAGCTCCCAAGTTCTGGATACTATCAAACAACCAGAACCAATCAACCACATTGGTGCTGTTCACGGATTCGAATTGAACCTCGGTATCTGGCACACGCGTAGGCTGGGGCGTTGCCGTGAATCCAACGTAAGGTGGTGTGAACACCTGCAAGTAGTTCGGCTGGAAATTAACGTATTCACATCCCACCAAGGAGGTGATATTGAACGTAATATCGTAAGAACCAGGACTTAAATATGCATGTGCCGGATTTGCTTCATACGACAGCTCACCATCACCAAAGAACCATTCCGTCTGTGCAATCAGCGTTGGATCTACCAAAGATTCGAATTGAAAAACACCCGGCACGCAAGAACGGGTCGTATCAGAAGTAAAAGCAGCTGGAATGGGCGTTTCGATAACGACTTCATCGCATTCGGTCACTGCCGGAGATTCACAGTTGTCTGTCAGGGAGACACAATACGTGCCTGTCGCCATTGGATAATCAACCCAATAACTTTCATCACCGCCGACCGGACTATTTTGCCAAGACCAATTGAATGAATAGCCGGCGCCGCTTCCACCATTGAAGGCGTCAGCTTCAAGTTCGGCAAAGGCCCCACCGCAAATCAAATCAGGCACGCTAATGGAAACATTCAAAGAGTCATAAACTTGAACTGTGACCGTTTGCGCATCCGACGTGCATCCATTGGCGTCGGTTGCAAAAACGGTGTAATCAGTGTCAACAATCGGATTGACCACTTGAACATCACCAGTGCCCAACCCATTGTCCCAAGAATAAGTCCAGACTTGACCCGGGTCCATATCCGAACTCGTCTCAAGCGTGGCAAAGCCATTGATACAAATGTTTGGGTCTGGCGTCAGATCAAAATCCATCGGCTGCGGAGGACTCAGGACAAACGGAACGGTATACTCACAACCAATCGCGTCGCTTAGTTCTACGGAATAATTGCCTTCCGTGAGGTTATCAAAAACATCTAAGCCGCCATTGGAAATCACCGTTTCAAGGGATGCCCCATTTTCAAATAATTCGATGGTCCATGGCCCTTCCGATGGTGGTTCATCGATCTCTACAGCGATTGCACCATCTGTGAGGACACATGTAGGGTCGGAGAAGGTTGTCGTGAATATGAATCCCGGTACAACGAGGACCGTGTCCGTAGTTGCGCAGTTTTCCAATCCGATGGGCTCAACAAACGCCACGTATTCAGTTGGGAAACCGTCAAATGTCTCCACAATCGGGTTTGCACTATTCGCGTTGGTCAAATTGTCAGCAGGCACCCAGTTCCACATGAACCCACAAGCATCTTGGCCGCACCCCGCACACCAGCTAACAGGATCATAATTTCCTGAACCACAACTTATAGAACCATCCGATGTGAATTGGACATAGAGGCAACCGTCGGGATTGGTCGCGGCAACAAAGGACTCGGGATAGGCTCCACTCAGGTCGAGCAATAAAGGCGCCGTATTGTCATCCCCGTCAAAAATCTGGATGTGATCAAAAAAGCCTTCGATTTGCCCAGCGTAGAATAAAATCTCCATCATGGTTCCGTCTCCTGGTGCATCTGGGCAATACGTCCACGATGAATTTTCATTGTTGTCGTAACAATGAACGACCGTTTCAGCACTTCCCGCGCAGGGTGAAATTCCACCTCCAAGGAAAGCTCCTTGCAACTCAACCGGATCTCCACAAAAAATCTGATCCGGACCTGCTGTAATGCTATTGCCCGGATTCTCAATTACGTCAATTACAACCGTGGTGTCCCAGCTACAACTGAAGCTATTGGTTACCGTATAAGTGAAGTCATAGACGCCTGGTTCATCAAATTCAAGGTTCACAAAATCCGACAAGGGATCAATGGCTTGAACACCATACGTACCCGAATTGACTTGCCAAAAGCTCGAATCTACTCCGGCCCCAATCGTGGGCGTAAACGTGGTGATTCCTGGAACAATTTCAGGATTAAAATCAATGCTCCACTCAAACAAAGTACCATTATCAGCAGTCCATTGGTCGATGATCACAAAGGTCCAAATGCCATTAAGCGGACACCCGACAAAGTCGCACAAATCACCACAAGGCAGATAGGTTCCGGCGGGGATAGGATTTGCAATGTCCGGGTTGTTCGCGTCGTCTAGAACCCATTCCCCGTCCATGTCCCATGAATAATTGTAACCTTCAACATCTACGATCCCGAGGTCATTGCCACCTACATCATTGGGCGTACAACCGTTTGGATCTGCAGCTCCTGAAGGTCCGTTATCCATGAGGAGCACTTCCGTACCATCGGGACAAATTACCGACATGGTCAAATCGCCTATAAAACTGTGCTCGATATTTGCAGTGATCAATTCAATGTCATCACATTCCTCAAGAACTTGTCCATCGTCGAAGAAATCGATGGGCAGCTCAGAGACAAAAGGTATTCCCGTGTTGTCAGGCAAATCTGCATTTTCAGACACGGCCAATGGAGGCAAGGCAGTCCACGTTATACTCTGGACAGGGTTTCCATCAAGGTAACCTGGAGAACCCGCGCAAAGTGGAGTACTAAAGTCAGCATTGAAGATGGGAATGGTCGACACCAAAACCTGGTAAACCTCGAAGTTGACACTCGTGCAGCTATTCTCATCCGAAACCACCAATGAAACAAGGTATTCGCCAGGCTCATCGTATGAATGAATCCCCGTTGCTGTCTCTGTTGAATCCACAAGACCATCCCCCCAATTCCAAATCCAATATTCGAGCGGCTCCGCATCTGGAATCGAATTGGATCCATCAAATGTTATCTCTTGGCCCGGGCAAAGTCCTACGCTGGGTGCATTATTATCAAATGGCTCAGGATCAATCAGCTCATAGCCAGAACTCGGGTAAGTACAAGGTGTAACACAAGCCATTTCTGCCAACCAACCGATATCTCCACCTGAAGCGCCATTCAAAACAACAAAAGAAAATGTGAGACAACCGGATGGGTTGTCAACTGATCCGGTGATCGATACGCCTTGAAAACTATTTCCCGTGCCGACCCCCACTGCCGGGGCGCCGGTATTATCTCCATCGTAAACAACCAAGTAGTCATTGTTATCGGGATTCGCATTTGTCTGAAGATCAAAAGCGATGAAATTAACTTGGATGGCATCACCGGGAACATCGGGGCAAATCGTGATCGTATAGTTCTGATCTGAATAAGGAGCACCATTCGGGTCCGTGGGGTTGATGTCGGTACCGTCATCGATAAAATAGCCTCCGCAAACCGAAATGTCACCTCCACTAATCGTGTACGATTCTTGCGCTACCATGTCATTCATTCCGCAAATGCTGGAAAGCAGAATCATGACGAACGACAGCCGAGTGACTTTCAACAGGATCAATGGGTTCAAATGATTCATTTTCTTCAACGAAATTATGCAGTAAAACTAGAACCATAACGCGCACTGAATCGTTGCACGTAAAATAAGAGACTGCTCGCAGTTGTTGAAAACTTCGAGTGATACATGCATTTAGTCCTCAATATCCACCTCATCCATGAAGAGCACATGATCGTGGTCCGGAGAAAGGGTTTCAAGCTGCCAGCGATATGAGTTTCCTGCGATGGCGGGCACACCATTTTCGAGTATGCCGTCCCATGGAAGGTTGTATTCAGTGGTAGAATAAACGACTTGTCCTTCGTCCCAAATTGTCAACCGCCAATCGCCAGACAATTCTGACACCACCAGCGGCATAAAAGTATCGTAACGACCATCGCCGTTGGGTGAGAATCTCGCTGGGGCCAACGCCTCTTTCCTTGAATACAGCTTTATGCTTTCTGCGGCAACGTCCTGGCATCCATATGCATTGCTCGCAATGAGGTTTACAGGGTAAATTCCGGGCACGTCCAGGGCGGCAATGGACAGAGGCAAGTCTTTCTGCTTCAATATCCAAGCGCTGCTGCTTGCTCCCTTAGTTTCGTCAATGAAATGCACGCCTACCTGACTGACCTCATCGATGGCTTGGAAATCCCAACTCATCTGGGCTTCAGGTTTGGGACGAACGACAATCATATTCTCGACGGTTCGGGTTCTGATCATACCGTCACCTGGAGCACGAACCGAAACGGTGATATCGTACGTGCCTGGAGAATTAAAAATGTGAGACGGAGCGCTCAATTGCGAGAAATCACCATCACCAAAGTTCCAAAGTACACTGCCCGCTTCATCAATTCCGTCCAACGCAAAAGAAACTTCCGTACCTGCACAAGCCTCCTGCATTGAAATATTAATTGATGAAGCGTCAATCTCTTCGCTGATGGCACGCACTTCCGCTCCATTATTCAATGCATTAGCTGCCGTGTTCTTCGTTGCATTCAAATCTCCGCTGGGCTCCTCTGAATTGGCCCTGCTTTCCCCATTCAGATCCAGAACTGAATTTAAAGAATTCTGAACAAGAGCTGAAGATTCAGTGCCTCTGGATTTCGAATGCGCCTCACTCCCATCTGTCAAGTCAACATCTTCCAACTTGGAAGCTGCCATCTTGGAAGGGCTCGGCGCGGGAAATTGGACTACCACTCGCTTGGAAGTTCGGGCGACATGCCCATCAAATCGTGCAGGTTGCCCTGAATAATCGACAATTGAAGCCATGTCAATTTTCATCGATGACTCATTCGCAGGCGCACCTTCTGATGGAAAGAAACCTGGGCGATTCTGTTCGAAACCGGATTCAACCCCTCTTCGATTCATGTCTGTAATCAGGGCATCCTCTGAATGTATGCCACCCAAAATCTGCAGGGAGGAATTCGATTCAATCGGCCCAAAAACAAAGAACGCGAGCCCGACAGCCACTGCCGTTGCACCCAGCGCGAAACGCTCCGCTACTTTCGCCCTTCGGATAAAGTGTTCCGTGGAGTTGTGCCCCCCAACGTTCATTCGATCTAACCGAGATCTCATAGCTTCCCAATTCCCTGACACTTCTGGCTCGAAGTCCTCAAAGGCTTTCTTCAAGCGCTCCCAATTATTTAGGTTCTCGTTCATTTCGATACTTTTTCATTCATAACATCCAACAAAACAGCCCTGACATTTCGTCTGGCCTTGGCGAGATTCGATTTTGAAGTCCCAACGGAAATGCCCAATTTCTGAGAAATCTCCTGATGGGTCAGGTTATCAAAAACGTACAAATTGAACACTGCTCGATATACAGGCGTCAGTTGTTTCATGGCGTCCAAGACGTGTTGTATGCTGACTTGTTCTTCTTCCGTTTCCAGGAAGGACATCTCTTCCCCATCATCGGGGAATTCCAGCGCGCCTTCTGCCGTCAATTCCTCTGGGGAAGCCCTTTCCTTCCTAATGAAGTCAATGGCAGTATTGACCATGATGCGTTTCATCCAACCTTCAAAAGAACCTTTCGAAGTAAACCCTTCAATGTTCGAAAACACCTTCAGGAATCCCTCTTGAACAATGTCCTGAACCCGATCATGATCTGAATGGTACCTCAAGCACACTCCAAACATCAGCCTGTAAAAGCGTTCGAAAATCCATTTCTGTGACTTCGAATCTCCCCGCTTACAGCCTTGTATATGTTTGTTCAGTTCGTTTTCCGACATGGACTTCGCCGATTCTAAGACGCTCCAATTTTTGAATAGTTGCCTTGACAACTCACCCTACTCTGCAAAATAGTCTTAATCCGAACATTCTCATCGGTTTATGTTGAATAGATTTCACAAATGATGTGTTTACAGCGCATCCCGCTGAATTAAATTTGCGCCATGCGAGTAGTGGTAGGATTATCAGGAGGAGTTGACTCCAGCGTAGCTGCGTGGCTTCTCAAAGAGGCCGGGCATGATGTCATTGGTTTGTTCATGCGGAACTGGCATGATGAATCCGTGGTGATTGACAACGCGTGTCCCTGGATAGATGATGCCAATGACGCGATGCTAGTCGCGGCCCACATCGGCATCCCCTTCCAAATTCTTGACTTAAGTGATGCCTATCGCGAACGCATCGTGGACTATATGTTTCGCGAATACGAACAAGGACGCACCCCCAATCCAGACGTGCTCTGCAACCGGGAAATTAAATTTGACTTGTTTCTCAAAGCAGCAGAGGAACTCGGTGCAGAGGCCGTGGCCACGGGTCATTATTGCCGCAAAAGCACCCAATCAATCCAGGGCGTAAATGTCCATCAGCTGAAAGCTGGCATTGATAAAAACAAAGACCAGAGTTACTTTCTTTGTCAGCTGAATCAAGTGCAATTGAGCAAGGCCATCTTCCCCATAGGCGAGATGTCAAAGCCCGAAGTCCGGGCTTTGGCGCGAACACTCGAATTGCCACCGGCCGAGAAGAAAGCCATC
>CAXDQP010000055.1:0-10020 GCA_963991335.1 uncultured Flavobacteriales bacterium | reverse complement strand
ATGTAATACTGGTTCACCTATGCCGAACGCTGAGCCACTTTATAGAGGCCTGAAATTTTACAAAATGCCGCCCAAGGTGTCGGCATTCCGCGCTTGGATTCAGGAAGAAACCGCCCCATACCATCCACCATCGGCACCCCCATCCCTCCCAACTTCGGATGGCCATCGGCATATTCCAAGCATTTGCTCAAGGCATTCTCTGGAATCACCGTATCCGGATTCAGCAGCAATACCCATCGTCCCTTGCTCTGCTCAATCGCTCGATTGTTTCCCTTGGAGAATCCCACATTTTCATCCAAGGCCAAAAGATGCACTTCCGGGAATTGACTGTGGACCATCGCGCAACTTCCGTCGACCGACCGGTTGTCAACCACCCAAACGTCAGCTTGAAAGCCCTTGGCCTCCAATTCGCGTAGACCTGCACGCACGGACAAAAGGCACTGGCTTAAAAAGTGCTCAACATTGTAATTGACGATAATTATGGATAGGTCCACGCTGTGAATTTAAAGCCAAACCAAGGGATCAACCGAATGAAAACGAGATAATGGCCTCAATTGGTATAAGGCAAACGTTGCCGGAGGCTCTGCACCAATGTGGCCTCATCGGCATGCTGCAAATCCTCACCAACGGCAATGCCACGAGCGATGGATGTGACCTGCAAATTGAATGAACTCAATTTCCGGAACAGATAATATGCCGTTGTTTCTCCCTCCATGGTGGCTGGAAGGGCGAAAATAATTTCGCCGTCGTCATCCTTGGTCAATTGGCCGGCACGTATCACGAGTGATTCAATGTTCAAATCATTGGGCCCTACTCCCTCCATGGGACTGATGACCCCACCCAATACGTGGTAACGGCCTTGAAATTGGCCCGTGGCCTCGATGGCCAGCAAATCACGCAAGTCTTCCACCACACAAATGAGGCTTTCTTTGCGGATTGGATTGATGCAAATGGAGCAGCGTTCTGATTCCGTTAGGTTGTGACAGGTAGCACATCCTCTGACGCCCTGACGCATCAATTGAAACGACTCTGAAAAAGCCTCCACCTGTTCGTCCGATCGCCGCAACAGATTCAAAACCAACCGCAGCGCAGTCTTTCGACCAATGCCCGGCAGGGAGGCCATCTGGTCCACGGCAGCTTCTATAAGGCGCGAAGGAAGTTCCATGCGGCGAATTTACGATGTTGTCCCATCTTTGGCACATGAATCCGCAGATGGTCATTGGTGTTTTTTTGGTCTATGTGCTTGTTTTGCTCAGCATTGCTCGCTGGACGAATCGCAGAAGCAGTCCAGATGATGGGGGCGCCCATTTTTTTGCTGCGAATAAATCAGCACCGTGGTACGCCGTGGCATTCGGAATGCTCGGCGCCTCCCTGAGCGGTGTGACCTTCATTAGTGTTCCAGGCTGGGTCGAAAGTCAAGGCTTTACATACATGCAAATGGTATTTGGCTATTTGATTGGCTATGGCTTTATCATGGCGGTTCTGATGCCGCTATATTATCGCTTGGGACTCACGAGTATATACGGCTACTTCGAATCTCGCTTTGGAGGCCGCGCCTACAAAACAGGCGCTGCGTTTTTCATTCTTTCCCGCACCATTGGAGCTTCGTTTCGCTTGTTTCTCATCGCCCTCGTGCTGGATTTATTTGTCCTTCAGCCCTTGGGATGGGATGTTGAATGGGCCGCGTTTGGCAGGTGGGAAGTACCTGTGGGATATGCTGGGGCCGTAGCGATCATTTTATCCGTGATTTGGAGCTACACCCGAGAAGGGGGATTGGGAACCATTGTATGGACGGACACCCTTCAAACTGGGGCTATGCTCCTTGCGGTGATCTACTCAGGCCACGCCATTGTCAACGCGTTGGGTTGGACCTGGTCAGAGGTTCCTCAACAAATTGCTGCGACGCGCTGGAATCAATGGGTGGTTTGGGAAGATTGGAAGGCATCCAATCACCTGGTGAAGCATCTTTTGGCGGGCGCATTTGTTGCCACTGCCATGACCGGAAGGGATCAAGACATGATGCAAAAAAACCTGGCGTGCCGGAACCTGAAAGAGGCGCGGTGGAACATGGGCAGTTTTTCGGTGGTTTTGGTTCTGGTCAATGTCTTGTTCTTGGTTCTTGGTGCGCTGCTGTACAGTTGGATTGCGATGAAAGGGATCTCCATCGACCGAGCTGATAGCCTGTACCCTACTGTCGCATTGGATGGCGGGCTTGGCATCGGACTGGGGATGGTATTCTTAATTGGCCTGCTTGCCTCTGCCTTCAGCTCAGCTGACAGCGCACTGACCGCGCTGACCACATCCGTGTGTGTGGATTTGATCGGGACCGAGCAAATGGAGGCCACGCAAGCCACAAAACGCAGAAAACAAGTACACCTGGGGATGACCGTTGTGCTTTTTGCGGTCATCATGGCCTTTAGCTCCGCGAATGACACCAGCGTGGTAGCGGCCATTTTCACCGCCGCCAATTACACATACGGTCCCATCTTAGGCCTTTTCGCGTTCGGTCTCGCAACATCGCTTCGTCCCGCGGACCCATTCATTCCCATCGTGGCCATTGTAGCACCCGTGCTCTGCTATGTCCTTGAATCATACTTGAAGGCTGCCCATGGCTTCAGTTTTGGATTCGCCTTGCTGCCTGTGAATGGTTTGATCACCTTTCTTGGACTTTGGGCTGTGGCACTCGCCACTGGCAAAAAATGAGTTCTCGGACTTTTCGCATTGCCACAAAACTTAAATTTGTGGCTTCATTGAAGCATAACAAAAACTGAACTGACCGCTTGCCATGACGCAACGTACCTCCCAACTGCTCAATCGACTCTCGGAGTCCGCCACCATTGCTATGGCGAGGAAAGCAACCGAACTGAAGAAATCGGGTGTTGACGTAATTTCGCTTTCACTTGGAGAGCCTGATTTTGACACTCCTGAAGTGCTCAAGGCTGCAGGAATCAAAGCCATCGAAGAAAACATCACGCATTACACGCCCGTGCCGGGAATTTTGGATGTCCGTGAAGCAATTAGCAAGAAGTTCCAACGAGACAATGGACTCGATTATGCCCCGGATCAAATCGTCGTTTCCAACGGGGCGAAGCAAAGCATCACGAATGTCGTGCTTTCGCTGGTAGACCCCGGCGAAGAGGTGATCTTACCGGCTCCATACTGGGTGAGCTATGCGGATATGGTCGCTCTGGCGGGTGGCACTTCCAAGGTGTTGGCGACTTCCATAGAACATGATTTTAAAATTCAGCCCGAAGCATTGGAAGCGGCCATTACGGACAAAACCCGCTTGTTGATCTATTCATCGCCGTGCAATCCATCGGGGTCGGTGTATACCCAATCCGAAATTGATGCCCTTGCTGAAGTCTTGAAGCGTCACCCACAGGTTTACATCATTAGCGATGAAATCTATGAGCTGATTAATTTTACCGGCAAGCACGCCTCAATCGGAACCATTCCAGCGTTGAAGGATCGCGTTATCACCGTGAATGGGGTATCCAAAGGTTTTGCCATGACGGGGTGGCGATTGGGTTATATTGGAGCTCCCATTTGGATTGCCAAGGCTTGTTCGAAAGTTCAGGGCCAGGTTACTTCAGCCCCGTGCAGCATTGCACAAGTTGCTGCGGGAGCAGCCGTATCCGCCGACCCTTCCATTGCAGACGAGATGAAAAGCGCTTTTCTCAAGCGCCGCGACATCATGATTGCAGGGCTCAGTGCGATTCCGGGCATGAAGGTCAACAAGCCAATGGGTGCGTTTTACCTGTTTCCCGATGTAAGCGAATTGTACGGAAAGTCTGTGGGTCAACGCCACATCGACAATGCGGAAGATTTCGCAATGTACTTGTTAGAAGAAGCACATGTTGCGACTGTAGGCGGCGGTGCCTTTGGCACTCCGGAATGCATTCGATTGTCTTACGCTGCATCTGAAGCGCAATTGCAAGAAGCGATTCGTCGAATTTCAAAAGCCGTTGAAGCGCTTGATTGATTCGCGCGCCCTACCTTCGTAACATGGATGCCCTCAGTGCCCTTGAATCCGGTCAAGACGTCACCGCCCTTGTGATAGGTGATGTTATGTTGGACGCATACATGGTGGGGTATGTCAATCGCATTTCGCCCGAAGCTCCCGTTCCGGTCGTCGATGTGCAAGCCAAGGAGTCCCGATTAGGCGGAGCAGCTAACGTAGTGAAAAACTTGCTCGCCGTTGGCGCCAAAGTACACCTCGCAACCGTGATAGGTAGTGATGCTGCTGGCGACACGATCGCCTCTCTTCTGAACGGAATGCGCGTAGGTTCTTCAGCTGTGCTGCGCAGTGATTCGCGTCCTACTACCGTGAAAACGCGGGTGATTAGCAACGGACAACAATTGGTCCGAGTAGATGAAGAAGTTACTTCGGACATCCCTGAAGCACTCGAAAACAAGCTAATCGCGGAGTGCAGCTCATTGCTCGAATCCGTGCAACCCCATGTGGTCATCTTTGAAGATTACGACAAAGGCGTGCTGACCGACCGGGTCATCAAATCGCTGATTGCTGCAGCCAGCAGCCGTGGCATCAAAACAACCGTGGCTCCAAAATTCGCCCATTTCTCCAGTTATAGCGGAGTGCCGTTGTTCAAGCCCCACCTCAAGGAATTGGGCGAAGGCATGGCAATGGCCATCGAAAAAACAAGTGATCGAAGCATCGAACGGGGAGTAAAACGCATGCATGAGCTTTTATCTCCTTTGTTTTCTATGGTGACCTTGAGTGAGCGAGGTGTTTGCATATACGGGCCCGATGCGCAGCAGGGCGATTGCCGGATTGCTGCATTTGAGCGGGAAATCATGGATGTGAGTGGTGCCGTTGATGCCGTGATTGCGGTCGCCTCTTTCCTGCTCGCGTTGGATGTTCCCATCATGGACATCGCAGCCCTCTCCAACCTTGCTGGCGGATTGGTCTGCGAAAAAGTGGGGGTTGTTCCTGTAGAACTTGAACGCCTCAAGGCGGAATGGGTTCAGCATCGTGAATCCATTGCGCCTGCTCCCCTATCAAGATGAAACTTCAAGAAATCAGGGAGCGCATCAATGTATTCTTGTACGGCTCGAAAGAGCGCGTTCTGAATGGATTGAAGTTGTTCAACTTGGTGGTTTCTACTGCGGCCCTATTTGTCTTGGCCATCTATTACGGATACCCCAATGAAAGCCACGCTGCAGCGCAGCTTTTGGGGTTTGTAAAAGGCACGTTCGCCTTTTACGTATTGCAGTACATCACTCGTATTCTCTACGATTATCACCCGATTCGTTACATCCGGAAAACGTGGTTCGAAGCCGCCGTAATGTCCGTGCTGGTCATCGAGGGTGCCAGCGATTTACTGACCGGAGAATTGCTCATCAGTCGCCTTTCAAATTCCATTGGATTTGAATCCATTTCGGATTTCAGCACCTTATTCATCCAAGGCTACTTCTTCACCGTAGTCGTCGCCGAATTGATTCGAGAAGGATCGGTTTTGCCCCGAGTACGCCTGAATCCTGCCATCATCTTTATCATGAGTTTTTTGGGAATCATTTCGGCCGGTACCGTGCTGCTGATGTTGCCCGAAATGACCACAGCTCCTGGCAGCATGCATTTCCTGGATGCGGTTTTCACATCGACCAGCGCAACCTGTGTAACAGGCCTCATGCTTGTCGATACCGTGACTTTCTTCAGTTACAAAGGACAGGTTGTTCTCCTGCTTTTGATCCAGCTGGGGGGATTGAATTTGATCGCATTCGGGTCCTTCTTGGTGCTGGCCTCGAAGTTTGGAGTTGGCATCAGGCAACATGAAGTCATCGAAGACTTTGTAAACCGCGACAACTTCAATGCCAGCAGTGGACTTCTCGGACGCGTGCTACTCTGGTGCATTGGAATTGAAGCCACAGGAGCCTTGGCCATGTATCTCTCGTGGGGCGATAGTCTCCCTGGATTGAGCAACGGCCGAACATGGTTTTATTCGGTGTTTCATGCGGTTTCTGCATTCAACAACGCCGGCATCTCACTTTTCACCGATGGATTGGCGAACCCTGCGGTTGGAAGCAATTACGGCATTCATTGGATTGTAACGGCCTTGGTGTTCTTAGGTGCGTTGGGAATGGTCGCCATTTTCGACTTGTTCGGTTTTGATCGCTTGCGGGAGCGGATGGAACAACCTTGGAAACACATCTCATTCGCCACCCAAATCGCCTTGTACTTTTCCCTTGGCTTGGTTGGAATTGGAACCGTCAGCTATTGGTTGCTCGAGCAAGATGGCACCCTCGCGGGCATGAGCCCTTTCGGACAATTGACCACATCTGTCTTTCAAAGTGCCACTAGAACAAGCGGATTCAATACGGTTGATATCGGACAAGTAGGGGTTCCTATGTTATTCTTGCTCATTATTTTAATGTTTATCGGCTCATCTTCCAGTTCAACTGGAGGCGGAATCAAAACATCCACATTTTCCATTGTTTTAGCGGATGTATGGCGAACGGTTCGAAGCTTGGATCACGTGCAGCTTTTCAAGCGAACCATACCAGATGTATTGCGCTCTAGAGCCTACAGCGTGCTGCTTTTCTTCTTAGTTGGAAACACCGTTGCCATTTTCATGTTAACCATCACAGAAGCTGAAATTTTGGATACACCAGGACATAGCATTTTGGATCTCATTTTTGAAGAAGTCAGCGCCTTTGGCACGGTGGGGTTGAGCACCGGCATCACGCCCATGCTCAGCGCATACGGCAAGGTAATTGTTATGGTCAGCATGTTTGTGGGGCGGGTTGGAACGCTCACCGTTGCCTATGCCATTGGCGGAAAATTGACACAAACCCACATCAAATACCCCGAAGGCCATACCATGGTCGGATAACCACAAAAAATGGGAACGCGCATCACGCCTTATACCGCTCCAGATGAGGAATCGAAAAAGGAGCAAGTTGCCCGCATGTTTGACAACATTGCGCATAGTTATGATTTTCTCAACCACCTCTTCTCGTTTGGCATCGATGTGTTGTGGCGTAAAAAGTCCATTCGAGTTTTAAAACGACACTTAGCAAAGGTCGGAACGCAAGAAGGTGTAAGAATCATGGATATGGCCACTGGCACTGCCGATTTCGCAATTGAAGCCATCCGGATGGGATTGACCCGTGCGCACATTACTGGCGTTGACATTTCCCCCGGTATGCTTGACGTGGGCCGGCAAAAGATTCGGAAACGCGGCTGGACAGAAAGAATAGAACTGATGGAGGGAGACAGTGCCAACTTGCCGTTCGAATCGGATACCTTCGACGCATATACCGTCGCATTCGGAGTTCGAAACTTTGAGCACCTCGACAAAGGACTGACCGAAATGCACCGGACGCTCAAACCCGGCGGTCTTGGCATTATCCTGGAGTTCTCCAAGCCCCGCCACTTTCCCATGAAGCAATTGTTTGCTTTCTATTTCCGATTCATCATGCCCACAATCGGCAAATTGGTCTCGAAAGATGCAGCGGCCTATACCTATTTGCCGGAGAGCGTACAGGCATTCCCTGAAGGCTCTGATTTTTTGAAAATCATGGAATCCTGTGGCTACAGGGACTGCAAATGCATCGCACTCACGGGGGGAATCGCGAGCATTTATACAGGCGTGAAATGAACATCACAATATGGCCGTCGCAACTTGCGGGAGCGGTGCACGCGCCAGCTTCCAAGTCGGTGATGCAACGATTGGTCGCCGGCGCATTGCTCAGCCAAGGCACCTCCATTCTTCATAACCTTTCCCAAGCCGATGATTGCACCGCCGCGTTGCTCATGGCCTCGCAACTCGGGGCTGAAGTGGAATTGGGTGAAAACCACGTCGCCATCGCAGGTGTTAATGGTCGACCGAAATCCAGGGAAGGCGTATTGACGCCCATGGAGTCGGGTCTAGGGGCGCGGTTGTTCGCGTCCATCGCCGGTTTGACCTCACCCGCCATCGAAATAATCGCCGAAGGAAGTTTGCGTGGCCGCCCCATGGCCGAAATGATCGAGGCCTTTAACAGCCTAGGTGGGCGACTCGAGGGTCTGAATAAAACCTTTCCTTTGGTCATCGAACAGAGTCTGAAAGGCGGTCATGTCGAATTGGATGGGGCAACAAGCTCGCAATTTCTGACCGGTTTGCTCATGGCCCTCCCCTGCGCGGCAGCAGATTCGACCATCACCGTTCGCAATTTGGTCAGCAAGCCCTATGTAATCCTGACGCTCGAAATATTAGAGGACTTCGGCATTACGATTGAATCAAACGAAGAATTATCGCATTTCATCATCCCAGGCGGTCAGCAATACCAACCCATAGAAGCCGCCATCGACGGGGATTGGTCAGGAGCGGCGGCATTGGCGGTGGCGGGCATGCTGTGCGCGGAGCAGAGCATTAAAATCGAAGGCCTGAATAGCCAATACACACAAGCGGATGAAGCCATACGCGGAGCACTGCTGTTTGCGGGTGGCGCTCTATCGGGCACTGAAACAGGCATCCAAGTGGCGAAGCGTCCGGTCCGGGCATTCTCCGTGGACCTGACCGATGCACCCGATTTATTCCCAGTATTGTGCGCGCTCGCCTCTTTTGCAAAGAAACCGAGCCGGCTCAAGGGTGTCCATCGACTCATTCACAAGGAATCAAACCGAGCCGAGGTCCTGAAAAGCGAATGGGCCAAATTTGGCGTTACGATTGAATGCGATGAATCCACCGCTACCATGACAGTTCATCCGGGCAAGGAACCGCAGGAGGCAAACGTCGTCATCCAACCGCATGGTGATCACCGAATCGCCATGGCCGCAGCCTTGATGGGGCTTCGAGGGAGTGCTCCGATCACCATAAGAGAGGCCGAATGTGTAGCCAAGAGTTATCCCGAATTCTTTGACGATCTCGAAGTGCTTGGGGCCAAATTGAGCATGAAGCGAAACTGAGCTTTCAAGTTGATCGGGAATGACCGATGCTTTTTGCAGGTAAAAAAAAAGCCCCTCGACTGGAGGGGCTTTTCTTAAGTAGTGCGTTCTGTGAGAGATTACTCTTCTCCAACTCGAGAAACAGAAAAGCTCATCGCTTTCAGATTGACGGAAGCTCCCGCTCCATGAACTGTAATATCGACATAAATGTCTTCATCATCATGATTGGTTTCGAACGTCATGCCCGTGTTCACGTGAACCGGCAAGCCATAGGTAAAACCTGATCCATACATGAACTCAGATTCGCTTGACACAATACGCTCATTAGGGAAAAATCCATCAGGCGTTACATCGCGATTCACGACCTCTACGACCACAAAAGCATCGACGGTCCCTACGTTTTCAAATTCAATGCTCAGGAAATACTGGTAAATCCCCTGTTCCGCCAAGTTCATGTGATAATCTGCGGTAGGGCCTTGGACACTGATCGGTGGCTCCGTTGGATCTTCTGGATTGGTCACGGGACCAGACAGCTCAGCATAGTAGGAATCCAACGCTCCATCATCCGCAAGAACCATACGAGTCGTCACGCCAGTAGGGAAATTCTGGGCGACTCCTCCGGGATACTTGTAAGCCTTATACGTCTCATTGAACGGAGCCTTTTTCGACAGTGAATCCAGTTGCGCGTACGTCACAAACTCATCATCGCCTGTTGAGCGCGGGCCTTTCACGTCGCCCGTGAAAGTGGTTGTTGTGGCGTCCACCGTGATCGTCGTCGCATCTACATCAAGCGTGGTTGCATCGAGGTCAACTGTTTGGCCTGCGCCATTTAGTGCCATCGTACCTCCAGTGGAAGTGACCGTTACTCCTGCTCCACCTTCCAATGTCAATCCTGCAGAAGTCGTGAAATCAGAAGCGGCTCCAGCATCCAATGAAATTGCGCCTGATGCTTGGAAATCAGCTGTTGTGCCATCCATGTCCAGATTAGCATCCAGATCGAGGTTACCAGAAGCATCAACGTCAAAATTGGTCATATCGAGATTACCACCCAATTCAACGTTGCCCGTTGTGCTCAAGTCCTCATCGCCGAAGCTAATCGCTCCACTGGAATCAGTGATGCTGCCGTCAGCCAA
>CAXDQP010000054.1:0-10022 GCA_963991335.1 uncultured Flavobacteriales bacterium | reverse complement strand
GAACAGGTCGAGGAGTGGACCAATTCAGGATATGCCGGACTCAATGACGTTGCCCAGAACCCGAATGGGTATCTGGAGCCGGGTACACCAGAATTTGAATCGAAGTTCAATGCGTTGGTCTCTGCCAAAAACAATGAAGGCGAGGGCGGGACTCGATTCTTTGATCAGTCCAGTTTGTCCCATGTCCATGGGGAGTACATCTTCAACCCACAGGGCCTTGAAGAAATTCGAGTGGGGGGAAATTTCAGGCGCTACACCCCGTGGAGCGATGGAACCATTTTCAGTGACACCACGAGCGAGCGCATCGTAAACCAAGAGGTTGGATTTTACACGGGCATCAAGCGCCGATTCTTGGAAGATCGCTTGATTGGAACAGCGACAATTCGTGCGGACAAAAATCAAAATTTCGATTGGGTCTATTCGCCAGCAGCCTCCTTTGTCTTTTCCCCGCGTGAGCAGGATTACCTCCGGATGAGCTTTAGTTCTGCATTGCGCAACCCAACATTAGCCGATCAATATTTGTGGCTGGATGTCGGTCCCGCCACTTTGGTTGGAAACTTGGATGGAGCCGACAGCTTGATCACCATTGGCAGTTTCATCGACTTCCGAAACAGTGCGAACGCCGCGGCGGGTCAATATGGACTGAATCGAGATACCCTTGTCTATTTTGACATCGACCCCATTCGGCCTGAGCGAGTGAAGACCTTTGAGGTCGGCTATCGCACGACCTTGGGCGAAAAGGTTTATGTGGATGCAGGCTATTATTTCAGTGTTTACGAGGACTTCATCGGCTACAACATTGGCCTCGATGCCCTTTTCATTGGGAACGAACAAGCACCCCGAGCGGTGGATGTATATCGCTATGCAGCCAACTCCATCAATGAAGTGCAAACCCAGGGAGCCTCGATTGGATTGAATTATTACTTGGACAATAACTTCATGCTCGCGGGAAATTACAGTTGGAACGAACTGGTCAAAACGGACGAGGACGACCCCATCATCCCAGCGTTCAATACACCGAAGCACAAGTACAATCTGAGCTTGACGGCGCGTGATTTGAAATTGAAAGGAAAATCAACGTGGGGGTTTGGCGTCAATTACAAATGGGTTCAGGGCTTTGTTTTTGAAGGTTCTCCTCAATTCACGGGTTTTGTGCCAACCTACGATTTGCTGGATGCCCAAGTCAATGCAAATTTTAAGGAGTTGAATACTACGTTGAAGCTAGGAGGCTCCAACTTGCTGCAAAACATACATATTGAGGCCTATGGCGGACCTTATGTTGGACGAATGCTCTATGCAAGCTTGTTGTATGAGTTCAATCACAAAAAGAATTGAGCGGTCGGGGTTCTACCAAAGTCCTTATTATAGGCGTCGAAGCGCTTTATTTTGCACATGAATTTCGTGTCCAATGGACGGGCTCAGCATTTTTTCACTACCTTACATCCGAAACTAAGACCATAACAGAGAACCAAATCTGATGAAAAAATTTCTATTCAGCGCGCTTGTAGCGTGCCTAGCTGTGTTGCAAACGCAAGCACAGACCCGTTACCTCGATGAGGTTTTTGACGACGTCACGGTTACATCCGACGTTGTCTATGGACAAAACATTACGGTCATTCCCGCGCTACAAGGGGCGCCCCCGATGATGGAAGATTTGAAGTTGGACATTTATGAGCCAACCGGAGATTCAGAGGACAGCCGTCCTCTATTGTTGGCTTTTCACACCGGAAATTTCTTGCCTCCTTATTTGAATGGAGGTGCTTTGGGAACTAAAACCGATAATTACATCGTCGAGATGTGCATGCGTTATGCTAAAATGGGATACGTTGTGGCTTCGGTTGACTACCGATTGGGCTGGAATCCACTTGCTGGAACGCAAGAGGAAAGAACCATTCAGTTGATCCAAGCGGCATACCGTGGGGTGCAAGACAGCCGCACGGCGGTTCGTTTCTTTCGGATGACGGACGCTGAGTCGGGCAATCCTTACGGCATTGACGCCGACAAGATTGGTATGATCGGTGACGGTACCGGAGGGTACATCACCCTGGCATCAGCCACCATCTCGGACTACAATGATATCATTGTGGACGATTTGGGCAATCCCATCTCGAAATTTTGGTACAATCCGGGAGACGGATCTTACATCCCAATGGTGATCGAGAGCATTCACGGTGATCCAAATGCCGAAACTGACACATATGCGCCAGCTTCCTCTGGTGGGTTTCAGTTGTGCGCTGCGAATCACGTAGGATATAGCTCGGACTTTAGTTTTCAAATGAATGCTGGAGGTGCCTTGGGCGACTTGAATTGGTTAGACGAGGGGGATATTCCAATGGTGAGTTTCCAGTGTCCTCATGATCCTTTTGCTCCTTATGAGACTTCAGTATTGATCGTGCCAACGACTCAAGAGCCTGTGGTAGAAGTTTCTGGAGCCATGGATATCCATGAAGAAATCAACGGCTATGCAGCGAATAACAATGCGATTTTTGCAGATGCGGAATTGGGAGATGCGGGATCACCTGCCAACCTCGGTTATGACGGACTGTTCCCAGTCTTGAACAACTACGTGGATGGTTCACCTTCTGAGCCATTTGATAGCTCTCCGTGGCAATGGTGGGACCAGGCTCCAGTAGCTGCTTATGACGAGGCCAACGGCACCAATATCCTTGCTACCCAGTTGACGTTGAATCCAACAATGGGCGAAGAAGAAGCCATGGGGTGGATTGAGCAGATGATTGACTACAACACGCCGCGCATGGGCTTGGCGATGGGTGTGGTTACGGAGTCAACGATTGCCGGGGGAGTGCGATACATCGATGAGATTTTTGATGACGTCACTGTTGAGTCTGGAATTGTTTACGGAGAGAACATTACGGTCATACCGGCGTTGCAAGGCATGCCGCCAATGGCTGAAAACTTGCTGATGGATGTTTACCAACCTGCTGGTGATTCGGAGACGGATCGTCCTGTGATTCTCTACTTCCACACGGGTAACTTCTTGCCGCAATACGTCAATGGAAGTGCAGTTGGAACACGAACAGACAGCAGTGCAGTTGAAATCTGCAGCCGTTTTGCTCGAATGGGCTACGTTGTAGCGTCGGTCGATTACCGATTGGGTTGGAATCCACTCGCAGGCACGCAGACTGAGCGAACGACTCAGCTGATTCAAGCCGCGTACAGGGGCGTTCAAGACAGCCGTACCGCGGTTCGTTATTTCCGCAAGTCGATCGCTGAAGACGGCAATCCATACGGGGTGAGCGGAGACAAGATTGCCATGTTTGGTGAGGGAACCGGTGGTTACATCACCTTGGCGTCCTCAACCATTTCGGATTACAACGATATCATCGTTGACGATGCAGGCAACCCAATCACAAAGTTTTGGTATGATCCAGGAGACGGTTCATACATTCCTGTTGTCATTGAAAGCATCCATGGAGATCCGAATGCGACAACAGATACATACGCGCCAGCATCCTCTGGTGGCTTCCAGTTGTGCATGGCCAACCACGTTGGATATTCCTCGGATTTCAACTTCCAAATGAACTTGGGAGGCGCTTTGGGTGACTTAAACTGGTTGGACGAGGGCGATATGCCAATGGTGAGCTTCCACGCTCCCCACGATCAATTCGCCCCCTATACCACAGGAGTTTTGATTGTTCCTACCACCAATGAACCGGTTGTAGAGGTTTCTGGAGCGTTTGATGTGCACAGCGAAATCAACGGTTATGCGATCAATAACAATGCTTCTTTTGCTGAAATCGGCTTGGTCGATCCAGCAGCAGCATTGGGCAACAACGGCTGGGACGGGTTGTACCCGGTCATGAACAATTATGTGGACGGTGCACCAACGGAGCCATTTGATGGATCTCCATGGCAATGGTGGGACGTTGCGACGACCCAAATGGTGGACGAAGCCAACGGAACCAGCATCGCGGCGACACAGCTGACATTGAACCCGACCATGGGGCCAGAAGAGGCATTGGCGTGGATCGATATCATTCAGGATTACACGGCTCCTCGCTTGGCAGTGAGCATGCAGGTGGTGGATCTTGGACCCGGTTGCGACGATGAAGCAGCATGCAACTACAACGCACTTGCAACCACGAACGATGGCAGCTGCGTTTATGCAGAAGAAGGCTTCGATTGCGAAGGCAATTCTTTGGTGGTCTTCGGATGTACCAGTGCAATTGCTTGCAACTATAACGGAGCGGCTACAGATGACGATGGCAGTTGTGATTTCAATGAGTCAGAGACCATTATTACAGGTGCTGAATCCATTTGGTTGGTCGGAGTTACTCTAACAGGAACGGAGAATGAAGTTTATGCAGCTGACTGTGAAGCGAGTGGAGGTGTCAACCCGAACGTCGCATTGAACGGAGTGTTCTTGGGCGATGGAACGGATGGCCCTATGAATTTCAGCAACATTACGGATCAAACGGGCGGCTTGCTCGCTGATTTGGTTGGATTGGCTGGAGCTGCCTCCATTTCTTTCTGTGGAGACTTAATTCGCTTTGTGGATCCGATCTCGGGAGGCACGGTCATTTTGAGTGAAACCAATGGAGTGTACCAATCGGCTGTACCGGTAATCGGTGCAAGCTACTTGTGGGCAGCTCCAATGGGAGCCTTCAACATGGGTTGCGGAGATCCAGCGGCATGTGGATTCACAGACTTCTGTGATCTGAGCGTTGCCTGTGACTACACCGACACCGATGGGGATACCGTTTTGGATTGTCAAGAGGTTGTAGGTTGCCAAGACGACGCAGCGGATAACTACAACGAAAATGCGACGGATGAAGGAGACTGCAATTACAACGGTTGCACGGATACAGCCGCTCAGAACTACGAGGAGGGGGCCAATGTCGACGACGGAAGTTGTGCCTACTTGGTTTCTTTCCGTGTGAACATGTCCAACGAGGTGGTTGCGGATGCAGGAGTGCATCTGGCAGGAAGCTTCCAAGGATGGGATCCGGCTTCAATTTCAGTTCCTTTGGTCGGCTATGGCGTTCACGAAGTAGTGCTTCAATTGCAAATCGGTTCGTACGAGTACAAATTCATCAACGGCGATGCATGGGGTGCTGACGAGAGTGTGGGCGATTGTGGCAACGGAGGCAACCGTGTGATAGAAGTCACGGGCGATATGCTGACTTCTGGCGCTTGTTTCAACAGTTGCGATCAGTGCGCAGGTTGTGCAGACCCAGCTTATGCGGAATACAATCCTTTCAATGTCACAACAGACGGCTTTTGCTTGAATGCAGTTGCTGCCGGTTGTACGTATGAAGAAGCGGAGAACTATGACGCCACAGCGAATATGGACGACGGATCATGTGAGTTCTCTTCTGCTGGAGATTGCCCAGGTGATTTGAACAATGATGGCTCCATTGGAACGCCTGATTTGCTCCAGTTCCTTGCTGTATTTGGAACGAGTTGCGAATAAGAACGAATTTGAAAAAGCGGGAAAAGGGATGCACTCAGGTGTGTCCCTTTTTTTGGCTCGATAATTGAATCCTGAGAAAGGGAAATGTGAATTTGTCTCAATTTGAACGTTTCACGTTTTCATTTCCTTGAATCTAACTATCTTTATAACGTAATAAGAAAATAAGCTATGAAACAATTTTTGACTGCTTGCTTGATGATCGCTGGAGCGTTCACGGTAGCCATTGCACAAGGACCGTCCATCTCATTGGACAAAGACGTTCATGATTACGGAACCATTTCACAAGGTGCCGATGGAGGGTGTGAATTCACGGTTACCAATGACGGAACGGAGCCGTTGATCATTTCACGTTGCAAAGGTTCATGCGGCTGCACTGTGCCAAAATGTGAGAAGACACCCATCATGCCGGGTGCAACATCAGCCATTAGCGTGCGCTATGACACAAAACGCATCGGCCCAATCAACAAGAGTGTTACCATTACTTCGAACGCTTCCAATGAACCTACGAAGGTGATCCGCATTAAAGGAAAGGTCGAAGCATCTGATATCAACAATGCAGGAGGGGCACCGGTAAAGCCAGCTTCAACCGGAGCACCCTTGAACAAGGAGTAATCTCCCAAATCGAATTAGGCGAAGTCGCCATTTGAGAAGTCGTCCCTCTTCGTTGAGGAACGACTTCTTTTTTATGCCATTTTTGCATAGCACGAAACTTTGAAAGAACCGCCATGGAATTGCCTGCTCAGTATAACCCCAATGCTTCGGAGACGAAGTGGTACGAATTCTGGCTAGAGAATGGATTCTTCGAATCCAAGCCGGATGAACGTGAGCCTTACACGGTCGTGATTCCACCACCCAATGTGACCGGTGTCCTCCACATGGGCCATATGCTGAATAATACCATTCAAGACGTCCTGGTGCGACGGGCTCGGATGTTGGGTAAGAATGCGTGTTGGGTGCCAGGAACCGATCATGCGTCCATCGCCACAGAAGCCAAAGTGGTCCGTCGGTTGCGTGAAAAGGGCATTAAAAAATCCGATTTAAGCCGAGATGAATTTTTGGGCCACGCATGGGATTGGACCCATGAGCACGGGGGCATCATCCTCGATCAGCTCAAGAAATTGGGGGCGAGTTGTGATTGGTCGCGGACCCGTTTCACCATGGATGAAAAATACTACGATGGCGTCGTAGATACCTTCATCGATTTGTTCAACAAAGGCTTGATTTATCGTGGTGAGCGGATGGTGCACTGGGATCCAGTCGCGCAAACGGCTTTGAGCGACGAGGAGGTCATCCATACCGAAGAAAATGGAAAGCTCTACTACGTGCGCTATGAGGTGTTGGGGATTGATGGAGATTACCTCACGGTTGCCACGACCCGACCCGAAACCATCATGGGGGACACGGCGATTTGCATTCATCCCGAGGATGAGCGGTTCTTGCACTTGCATGGCAAGCGCGCGCGAGTGCCCATGACCGATCGCGATGTGCCCATTATTTTAGACGATTATGTCGATCGGGAATTTGGAACGGGTTGCCTCAAAGTGACGCCTGCTCACGACGTCAATGATTACGACTTGGGCCAAAAGCACGATTTGGAGAGCATCAATATTTTCAATCCAGACGGAACCCTCAACGAAGCCGGTGGTGCTTTGAATGGCATGGACCGATTCGATGCGCGGAAGGAGGTAGCGAAGGTGCTGGAGGTTTCGAAACACCTCGTCAAGACGGAAGATTACACCAACAGCGTTGGTCGATCGGAACGGACAAATGCCGTCATTGAACCGCGATTGTCGTTGCAGTGGTTTTTGAAGATGAAGGGGCTTGCACAACCGGCGTTGGATCACGTGATGGATGGCACAATTGCCTTCCATCCGCCGAAGTTTAAGAACAGCTACCGCCATTGGATGGAGAATGTGAAGGACTGGTGTGTGAGTCGACAATTGTGGTGGGGGCATCGCATTCCTGCTTGGTTTTATGGCGATGGAGAATCGGATTTTGTGGTCGCAAAGACGGCGGAAGAAGCCATAGATGCTGCCCGCAGCAAGTCAGGAAATGCCGAAATGACGATGGATGCATTGCATCAAGATGAGGATGTAATGGACACGTGGTTTAGCAGTTGGCTTTGGCCGATTCAGGTGTTTGATGGGTTAAAGACCGAGGAAGAAGTCAGTTATTATTACCCCACTGCGGACCTCGTTACCGCGCCTGAAATCATGTTTTTCTGGGTGGCACGGATGATCATTGCCGGTTATGAATACCGCGGTGAGGCGCCATTCAAAAATGTGTACTACACGGGGATTGTGCGGGACGAGCAGGGCCGAAAAATGTCGAAAAGTTTGGGCAATAGCCCGGATCCAATTGAACTCATGGAGAAATACGGTGCCGATGGCGTCCGTGTGGGCATGTTGCTCACTTCGCCTGCCGGAAATGACCTTCCCTTCGATGAGAAACTATGTGAGCAAGGCCGAAATTTCGCCAATAAGATTTGGAATGCTTTCCGACTGACCCAAGGCTGGGAAATAGACGAGGCACGGCCGCAAACTGCCTCATCTGCCGTTGCTGTGGAATGGATGGAAAGCAGAATCCAAGAGGTAGTTGAAGAATTGGAAGGGCAATTCACTGAATTTCGATTGAGTGAGGCTTTGATGACGACTTACCGCTTGGTTTGGGATGATTTTTGCAGCTGGTACCTCGAATTGATCAAGCCGCCATATGGCGAGCCCATTGATCGCAAGACCGTGGACACCACGGTCATTATTTTTGAAGACTTATTGAAGTTGTTGCATCCATTCATGCCATTTCTCACCGAAGAAATATGGCATTGGATTCGGGAGCGCTCGAACCCCAACGAAGCCATTTGCCTCGCTGCCTGGCCCACACAGAAAGCCAAGAATCAAGGATTGCTTCAGGTATTTGTTCCTTTCCAACAGGCGGTCTCAGAGATTCGCACCATTCGCAAAAACAATCAGATTCCGCAACGCGAAGCGTTAGCGTTGAACATCCAAGAAGGAGCGGATTATCCGCTTGCGTTGGAATCAGCCTTGATCAAGCTTACGAACCTCAGTGGCGTGCAACGAGTCGATTCCAAGGTGCCCAATGCGTTTGGCTTTGTCGTGGGAACCACGTCGTTTTTCGTGCCCTTCGGGGCAGCGGTGGATGTGGATGCAGAAAAAGCGAAAATCCAAAAGGAATTGGATCATTTGAGCGGCTTTCTGAAGAGTGTCCGTGGAAAGTTGTCCAACGAGCGCTTTGTTCAGAATGCTCCGGACAATGTGGTAGCGCTGGAACGAAAAAAAGAGTCGGATGCCTTGGCAAAACTCGAAGTATTGCAGACGAAGTTGGCAGAATTGGGCTGACGTCGAACACCAGTGCGTTGGAGTTGTTTCATCTCCATGTGGAACCCATTCAAGTCTGACCCGCGCATTCGACTTCTAATTTAACACGCGGCACTCCTCGCTGAAGCGCTTCGCCTAAGTACCGTTGACCGCACCCGTTCGGATGCATTGGTAGCGGAGGCTGCTGCGGTGGAAGATGAACTCATCAACCTGCAAAAAGGAGAACAATGAGCACCCTCAAAACCATTGCCGTCGTTGGCGATTCGAAAGGGATTGGTGCGGCGCTTCGGGAACACCTCCTCGATGCAGGACACCGCGATATTGGGGTCTCCCGCACGGGAGTCCAACGTCCAACCGGTGCCGTTGGAGATTACCAGAGCTTGGTTTTTGATGCCGTCGCCCATCCATGTGACTTGAGTGGCTTTGCCGATCAACTTGATGGAATCGCCTATTGCCCCGGAACCATTCGCTTGAAACCCATGAAAGGGTTGAAAAAAGAACATGCCTTGGAAGATTGGAATGTCAACGCGTGGGGAGCCGCCCAAACGCTGCAGACCAACTTTTCACTGCTTCAAAAGTCAAAGCAAGCATCGGTGGTGTTGTTCAGTACCGTAGCGGTTCAAACAGGAATGCCCTATCATGCCAGCATTGCCATGGCCAAAGGCGCTGTGGAGGGACTGATCCGATCGTTGGCGGCAGAGTGGTCGCCTCAAATACGAGTAAATGCCATCGCTCCCTCGTTGACCGATACACCGCTTGCAAGTGCCATGTTGAGCAGTGAGGCAAAACAGGAGGCATCGGCAGCTCGGCATCCATTGAACCGCGTGGGATCAGCAGACGAGATTGCTTCACTTGCTGCGTGGCTCCTCGGGGACGGTGCGGCCTTCACCACCGGTCAAGAGTTTCAAGCGGACGGCGGGATGAATGGCATTCGAAAATAACGGAACGCACGGATGAAGACCCTCAACGATTTGGACCTGGAGTTGATGCCGCAACGCAAGCGCGGGCGGTTGGTCAATAGCCTGAGTGGCTTCAAGAGTGCCAATCTCATTGGTACCGCCAATGGAGCAGGCAATCACAACCTGAGCATCGTCAGCTCTGCCGTTCACTTGGGCTCAGATCCCGCCCTGATTGGTGTGGTTTTTCGCCCACCATCAGAACCCGAGCACGGCAGTCACACGTATTGGAACATCCGAGAAACCGGTGTTTTCACCATGAATCATGTGGCCCAAGATTTTTACAAGCGCGCGCAC
>CAXDQP010000053.1:0-10152 GCA_963991335.1 uncultured Flavobacteriales bacterium | reverse complement strand
TGGATGCTGGCGTGGTGGAGTTCCGAAGCGGTGTCGTTGTGTGTTACTTCTGTTTTACCGATGGTGCTATTCCCGGTTTTTGGCATTTCGAGCATTGCTGAAACCACGGCACCCTATGGTTCCCACTATGTCTTTTTATTCATGGGGGGCTTTTTGATTGCGATTGCGTTAGAGCAATGGAATTTACACCGGCGCTTTGCGCTGAATATTTTGGTGCTTGCTGGTGGAAAACCACGCTGGCTAATTGGCGGTTTCATGTTCGCCACCGCGGCTTTGAGCATGTGGATTTCCAACACCGCCACGACCCTCATGATGCTTCCCATAGCTCTTTCAGTCGCGAGTAAGATCGATGAAAAGGAACACCCTCGTTTCGCAATGGTTCTTCTCCTCGGCACTGCGTATGCAGCTAACATTGGTGGGATAGCTACGTTGGTTGGCACCCCTCCCAATGTTGCGATGGCGGGAATCATGGAAGAGCAATTTGCATTCAGCATGCCTTTCTTGGAATGGATGATGTTGGCTTTCCCATTCTCAGCGCTCATGCTGGTGTTGGTTTATTGGCTGCTCACTCGTGTGCTTTGCCGTGTTTCTACCGTGGAAATTTCGGGTGGAGTCGATGGCATACGTGCGGAACTATTGGCCCTTGGGAATTGGACTTCGGCCGAACGTCGCGTTGCAACAGTATTCGTGTTTACCGGCATGTTTTGGGTAGGACGAAGGTGGTTGGTCAACGCCTTTGCATGGGAATTGAATGACACGACTATTGCGATGCTGGCGGGCACCGCGCTCTTTATCATTCCTTCCGGATCTTCCGAAGAGCGGTCGCTACTCACCTGGGAAGACACCAAGCGGCTTCCTTGGGATATACTGCTGTTGTTTGGAGGAGGTCTGACGTTGGCCAAGGCGCTCAATGAGGCGCAGGTGCTTCCCATGGTGGCGGAAAGCATCGCCGGAAACGAAGCACTTTCATTGCCTATGTTAATCGCAATCTTCACATTCTCAGCACTGATGCTCACGGAGGTCATGAGCAATCTTGCTCTGACTGTTGTTATGGTGCCGGTCGTGGGGCAAGTCGCCTTGAACCTTGGTATTGATCCATTGATTTTAGTGATCCCAGTGACCATGGCAAGTAGTTGTGCGTTTATGCTTCCTATGGCGACACCGCCGAATGCGATCATCTTTGGGAGCAATCGGATTTCTATGTCGAGCATGGCAAGTATTGGATTTGTGCTGAATTGTGTTGCCGCCGCAGTGGCATGGCTTTGGGCCATTTTTGTGCTTCCAAGCTGGCTTGAGATGCTTTAATTTTGCCGTGTGAAGAAAATTCTCATCCTCCACGGTCCTAACTTGAATCTTCTCGGTACACGAGAACCGGATGTGTATGGTTCGTTATCATTGAAGGATTTAAATGCGCAACTTGTTGCCTTGGGCACGAATCACGGCTTTGAAGTTCATTGCGCTCATAGCAATGTGGAAGGGGAACTGGTGAATTTGTTGCACGATCATGGATTTGATAGCCAAGGGATTGTCTTCAACCCCGGGGGATACACCCACACCAGTGTGGCGCTGCGGGATGCGGTTGCCGCCATAAAGTCTCCCGTGATGGAAGTGCACATTTCGCATCCCGAAGCCCGTGAGGAGTTCCGTCATCAATCCTTGGTTCGACCCGTCTGTTGCGGAGCCATCAGTGGGATGGGGGTGGAAGGGTACTTTGCCGCATTGCGCTTTTTTATGGGTGCTGAATGAGCACCTTGAACAGTGTTTTGGTCTTGTTTTCAGCGACAATTTCCAGGGTGTGCCAGCCGTTTGCAAAGGACTCAATCGCGAGGGGTTTGGTTTCGCCTTCATTCAAATTGCATTCCAATATGATTTGTCCCAGTGGGTCTATGATTCGGGAGGAGTAGGATTGGTTAAGATTATGTTCGTTTGCGGGACATTCTATGGTCAGCCATTCGCTCGCTGGATTTGGAAAGACGCGCCATCCATTCTGCACTGCATTTGGGATTGACTCGGTGCCATATTTGACGCTAGCATTTTCTTCGGTTTCTTGCGCATGACACTCAGAGGTTATTGGCGACATGTCTTTGAATGATATGGTGCCACCATCCAAACTTGAAGTTAACTCCGTAAAGGGAACAGCCATGGGAACACCCGAAACTGCACCCGGCCAGAAGTTACCATTGAGCGCCAACAATAGCACACCGCCGGAATTGCCCGTTGGTGCATCGGCATCACCTAGCATGACGAATTCAGAGCAATTTCCCATCGCATTTTGGCCGGCTGAAAAGTTTGGGATGGGGGCTGCTTGAAGTTTTAAGTGAACGGTGTTATCATGGAATTGATTCTGACCGTATGGTGCGCCTAGATTCAAAACGCCATTCGCTTTAAGTTTCACAGCTTCCACCAGGTTATCAAATTCAGAGCTACTCAATAAGACCGACGAAGAGGCGAGCTCTATTCCGCAAAATGCATCGGAAAACTGAGTGGATTCTATTCGAAATTCAGTCTCAGTTGATCCGATTGATAGCTGTGCAGCATGGGTGAACATGCCACCTTCGAATTCGCAATGCTGGATCCAAGAATGAGAGGCAGTTTCGGTTAAACTCAGATGGGAATCATAGAAGTAGCTGCTATGAATGTGAATGCCACTCCCAAGCACTTCCATCCAAACGTTATTTGCATTAAATGCATGTCCTTTGAAACTAGCCACACCTGGGCAGAATAGTCCCAGATGAATGTTTTCCATGCTGCCCCCTTCCCAAAGTGTTCTACCTTGAAATTCAATCAAAGAGGAGAGATCATCACCGCTTAATGTACAATCTTGAAATTGGGATTTCGTTTCGATTCGTACATGAGATTCTTCCCCCGAATTGAAATTCGTCTTGTTAAATTTTATTTTCCCCATTCCCTGAAACAGATGTCCAGAATTGTCGTGGACGATGATGTCAAAAGCCTCCTCGCCCTGAGGATTAACCAATAGTTCGGCTTCAGCAGCGAGGTAGGTGTAGACCTGATCGCCCAACCAGTTCCACGTGCCCATGCCGAGATCTATGTCGCCAGTTATCCGCAAAGTGTCTTCTGCCGGTAACAGGAGATCACCACTTGAGTTCCACGCTGACTGGACGCCATGCAGTTCAATTTCGCCGTTTCCATGAATCATTAATTCACTGTTGACCGCTTGTTCTAGCCTTCCATCGGGATGAATGACGATCTTTCCTCCATTGAGTTCTATCGCAGCGTTCTCTTTCACGATCACTTTGCTATTGCTCCCGATATGGAGGGAGCTTCCTTCATTGAGGATGAGTCGACTTCCTTCGATCAAAGTGAATGAAGCCTCGCCTCCGCTCAGGCTGTCTCCGATGAGCATTTTTCCACCTTGCCCAATGGTAATGATTCCATTGCAAGTGCTGCTGGATGCTTCAAATACGGGCCATGAACCGATTCCGTTTGCTCCGTTCGTCCCTACTTCCAAAGTCCCCATAGCAGCCAGATTGTAATCTCCGATGATCCGCTGTTCCGCGGAAGCCCACCCTAGTTGTTCAAGTTGAAATGAGTTCGCATTTGCATTGGTCAGCGGTTGACCATGAATGATCCAATCCGATAGGAAATCCAGATGTGATGTCAGAGCACAATGAAATGCGGAACTCGCAGATGAAGGTTCAACCGACAGAGCATCAAAAGCACTTGCAAAGCTCGAAAATTCTGAGTCGAGTGGACGGTCAATCGCTGATAATGTCGGGACGAAAAGACTCTGATTGGCACAATAATCTGACTCAATACCACCGAGCTCAAGTGCGGAGTTAAACAGGAGCAGATGATTGGAGTAACTGCCTGAGAGTTCATTCCAAGCGGGCAAATTGGCATCGCACAAGGTCATTTCATCAAAATTCAGTGGCTCACCCCATTCCCAGTCAGAATTGAATATCTCAGCCTCGAAAATGACCAATTCTTCAGGGTTTGAATCTTCATGAGACGAATTGCCCGGATGGGTATAGAGAGCTATGTCCAGAAACTCCCAGCCTAAAAGTGATTCTGTAGCGTGATATAGGATGTCATTTGGACTGGAAGTCGGTTCGTAGGGATTGCCGTTGGATGTGGCAATACAGATGGGTGTGACGGGCAGTCCCCATTCGTTTTGCAGACCTTCAAGGGCTTCTCTCGATGATCCGGAATGAAATGGGGAGTGAATCAGCATCTCACCGGCAGCAGCAGATTGCAATGCAGTCATCATGGCATTTGCCTCAACGGACATCCCTGCAAAGAAATTAATAGCTTCTTGCAATGCGGTTGGGAGCCAAGCACCTCGGTATGGGGTGTCCAATGAAACAAACAAACGGGTGCAATGTGGTTCATCATTGACCTCCATAGATCGCAGCGCGTGCCTGCCCACAACACCACCTAAGCTGGCTCCAACAATTACAATGGGGTCATCTCCTGATTTGTAATCCCGGCACAAGCGAATGACATCTTGCGTAAGAGCGGACTGATTTTCGATTGATTGTGTTCCATCAACTTGGTCTACAAATACCAGATCAAACCCTTCTTGTAAAAGCAATTCAATGAACCCTGTCAAATCAGGGATTCCGCTGGTTTCGTAGGGGCCACATTCCCAGATTATATCCCAATTAAAATCGCCAAAACCATGGGGGGGAATATGACTCCCAATAGCGGGGTCGAACCCCTGCAAGAATACAAGAGGTCGATCAAATTCATTGTCGTTCCCAAGTTTCAAGAGCGCTTGGCCGGTAACAGGTTGCCCATTTTGAAAACAGCCCACCCACCATGGGTCTGACTCGTTGCCGCTCTCCCAAGGTGGAAGATCAGGTTCTACACATGATTCTGCCGAAAAGACGGGGAAGAGGATGCTGCACTCCAAAGACTCGTCTGGATTTGAGGACTTCAGCCCTACAATGGCGGCTTCCGATTCAGAAGAAATAAATCGAGTGAGAGGTGAATCCAGTGTTAATTCAATTTCCTCGCCGTCGTGGAGCAACCACCAAGTGTTATTGATCCATGCATCGGGCACCAATTCGCTCGAAACCACAAAAGAATTGTATCCTTCCTTTATGAAACTGTGCGAACTTAGCAGATTCGAAGCTGTTTCGAGGGAATCGAGTCCGAGTTTTGGGACCTCAAGTTCCAACGGCTTCGAGCGGAATGACAAGGCTAATCCGATGTGTTTTTTCGTGCGGGCTAACTCTCGGAAAACAGAATCACAGGTTGAAACGCTCGGCCCTTTCATTTCACAGTTTTCTTTCGACCATAAAAACTGGGATTGTCTGCTCGACCTTGGAGAGATGGTTTGACTCGCACCAAGATTCGAAAATAGAAGCAGCAGGAATGTGCCCGCGATCGCAGGAGAATACAATTTCATTAATTATTGGATTAGAAGGAGCAGGCGATTGAAGCCGTATCTCCTATGTGGTCGATATTGATGTGTATAGTGCGCTCGATGCCCATACCAGGAACAGCGAGATTGAAGGAGCGGATAACCGGCACTGCTTGACCGGGATAAACATATCCCTTGAGCACTAGCGATGGTTTTGGTTGCCGACCGGGAGTAAACCACATGGGTTTGTCAGATGTTTCCTCACACCAATCACATAGCACCCAGGATACTTCATCTTGAGGAGAGTTATTCTCGTTTCTCCCACCAATGAGCTTGATCCAGAATGGTGAGTTCAAAACCAATTGAATTGAATTGTCAGATGTCTGGGAATGTTGATTGATTTGAAAAGTATAGGAGCTTCCAGCAGCGTTGGTCCATTCGCCTATAAATTCGGTTTGCGATAAGTCTACTGGCCCATAACAGGAACAGGATTGACCGTTGGGCGACCACAACGTATCCGAAAGAGAATGATGGGAAGTCGATTGCCACCAAGAATGCGAGACTGGATCTATCTCCCGGCTTTGCATCCAAAATGAATGCGGGTGCGTTCCGTCGATGAAGGAGGCAGCTACGGTCCACCATTGATGGGTCTGTGATTCTTTTTCGCATCCATTGCTGGTCGTGAGAAGCAATAAAACACCAATACCCCGCGAAGGGTTCAGACGCCGCCTCAAGGCTCTGATCATGCTCCAAATATGAAGACTTGGTAGGATGGAGATACAGGAATTAAGCCATTGACGGTGTGCACTTCACCGCCGTCGCAAAATGACTATTTGAACTTTCTCAGCGCCTTATCAAATAACTGAGCGAGTGCTTTGGCGTCCCGCTCATTGAGTTGTTTGCCCAGTACGAAACGGGAGCGCAGGTAGTTGAATTGAAGGGAGTCACCGCCCATGATCCAAAAACTTTGGTCCAAGTTGTGCATGAATTTGGAAGGGTCGCGGCGCAGAACCTCCATGCGTTTGATATTGGACTTGATGAAAAACTTGGCCTTGCCATAATCTCCGAAGGCATTTTTGATGCTCATTCCTTCGGCATTCACGCGGATCATTTCCCTACCAACTCTTCGCCAAGCCACTACTTTGAGGACGCGAATCGCAAAGAAGGTCCAGAAGGCGAGACAGATCAAGAGGAAATTTTGCTCTTCCCCTTGGCTTTGGGTATACGCATAACCAAAAGCCCCACCTACCAGCAGCCAAGCTGCAAACCACGCATCGAGCATCATCTGCTGGGATGTTGAGATGCTTTGATGAATGATTACAGTCAGCGCATCGTCATGCCAAGCGTAGGTAATGCGTTGGCCAATTTTAAGTTCGCTTCCGTTCTTCATGGTTCGGTTTCATCGTGCAGTGCAAACATCAATCGCTGATAGATTGCCTCGTACAGCGGAAGTATTTTTTGGATTTGAAAATCCGAGGCACGTGCTTTCGCCATTTTCTTGGCCTTCGCCATTTGTTCCGGATTTTGCAGCAGTTGAAGAGCATATTCCGCCATCTTTTGCACATCACCGACAGGAGCTAAGAATCCCGACTTCCCATGGTCAACGACCTCTGGAATTCCACCAGAATCACTTGCTACAACTGGCACACCAGCCGCCAATGCTTCCAAGGCGGCCAACCCAAAGCTTTCTGTTTCGGATGGCAGCAAGAAGAGATCACTGATGAGCAGGGGCTCAACAGGGTTTTTGATTTTTCCAATGCAAATGATGTCATCGCCTACACCTTGATCCATTGCCGTTTTCTCAATACGCGAACGTTCTGGGCCATCGCCAACAAGAAGCAATTTTGCCGGAATAACCTTGCGGATCCGAATGAAAGTCTCGAGCACATCCTGGACACGTTTGACAGGCCTGAAATTTGAAATGTGCGTAATAATGGGCTCTCCTTTGGGCGCGATACTCTTTCGGAATACTTCATCCGCGGAGCTTTCGAAATGCTTGGTGCAAATGAAATTGTTCACGACTTGAATCGTGCGTTCAATCCCAAACAATTCGAGGGTGTCTTTTCGGAGGCTTTCGGACACTGCCGTGACGGCATCGGATCGGTTGATCGCGTGAGAAATAACGGGTTCAAATGCGGGTTCGCGCCCCAAAAGCGTGATGTCCGTTCCGTGAAGCGTGGTCACAATGGGGATTCGGATTCCTTGTGCTTGCAAGATGTCGCGTGCAAGGACCGCTGCACTCGCATGTGGAATGGCGTAGTGGACGTGGAGCAAATCGAGGTCGTGCGCCAAGGTGACCTCAACCATCTTGCTGGTCAATACGAGCTCGTAGGGCTGGTAATCAAACAGCGGATAATCGGATACTCTCACCTCGTGGTAAAACAAGTTGCTTTTGAGGCTGCCCATTCGAGCAGGAGTGCTGTAGGTAATGAAATGGAGTTCGTGTCCTTTTTCAGCAAGGGCTTTGCCGAGTTCTGTCGCGACAACGCCAGAACCGCCGAAAGTAGGGTAGCATACGAATCCGATTTTCATTGAGCAGTGGTGTCTTATTTGCGGGAAACATCATCAAAGCGTGACTCGATCCCCAATGATAGATAAACCTCGTGTTGCATTTTTGTTCTGATGTCCCAATCAATCAGCTTTCGATTTCCCGCATCCGGGAATGTTCGGTTGGAAAGGAATACAAAGATGATGTCCGCATCGGGATCTGCCCAAGCTAGGGTTCCTGTGAATCCAGAATGTCCAAAGCTTGAAGTACTCGCTTCGTTGCAGGTCGGACCAGAATCAGGTTCGTTGGCAGGACGATCAAATCCACTGGCTTTTCTGTGTTCAGGATCTTCATCCACTCGGTTTGTCCAGTCTAAAATAGTTTCAGCACGGAACCATTCCGTTCTCCCATAGCTTCCTCCCATCCGCAACATGTGCATCAATCGGGAGAGGTCATATGCATTCCCAAATAGCCCTGCGTGACCGCAAACCCCCTGCAGCATGGCAGCACCAGGGTCATGAACAGTTCCCCGAACGATGCCCTTACGAAAAATAGTGTCGTTTTCTGTGGGGGCAATGTTGCCGGGTTTCATCTTTTCAAGCGGCACGAAGCCAAGGCTATTCCAGCCGGCTTTGCCGTAAAACAATTCTCGGGTGAATTGGTCCAAAGATTTTCCCGTTTTGTTCTCGATGATGCGCTGAATGGCGTAAAATCCCAAGTCGCTATAGCGGTGTTTCCCCACGGGGTTAACCGGTGCTGTTGTGATTTTATGCCAGATGCTGTCTTTCCAGCTGGGTCGCATGAAGCAGGCATCTGTGATTTTCTGTGAATGCGCTTCAGTGGGGATATTAGAAAACGCTGTTGAGTCCTCCAGCGCTTCTAAATAGAAGGGGATCCATGAGGTTAGACCGGCGCGGTGGGCCAAAACATCTTGCAACAAACGCTGTCCCATTTCCGTGCCTTTTAATTCAGGAAGTAGTGCATCGAGGCGTTCATTTCGGTCCAGTAATCCCTGTTCTTCGAGGTACATTAAGGAGAGTGTTGACGCCGCAATTTTTGTAATGCTGGCTAGGTCATAGACCGTGCTGGGCTTCACCGGGGCTGAACCGTCCAAAGTTCCATAGACGCCATCATGCACAACCATGCCTTTGTGGGCGATAACGACCCGACAACCCGGCATTGCGCCGCCAGCAATCGCGTCAAGCGCAATGCTGTCAATTTTCATTTTTGCATCAAAAGGAACTTTGGAAAAACCCAATCGTTGCCGGCCCAGCCAAGGCAACCCGTGCCCCTCAGGAAAAGAGCCGACGGAGACGGGCAAAGACCCACCGGCCATTCCCGCACCCGTGAGGGCATCGGCAACGGCATCGATGGTGCGGTCATCGTCTTGATAGGCAATCACAAGCGCCTGGGCCAATGCGGCGCATTTCTCCAGCCTTTCCAGGAGATAGGGGCTGCCGTACACCACCAGCGTTGTGGGAATGTTGCGTTCATTCGCTAGGGCCAGTGTCCATTCCAGTTGGTTGATGACTTCATTCGGAATTCCATATTGTTTGCTTACCGAATGCGAGGTGCCGCCAAGATGAATGACCAACCAGTCAGGTTCCTGTGCAAAGGAACGAGGAAGGATGGATTTGGCTTGTTCCGCAAACATGCGATCGGTCATGGACTGTCCGGAAAACGCACTCGCGCCGCCCATGATGCGCTGGGCAACTCCATTGAATTGCTGATGAGGTTGGCCTGGCCATCCGATGAACAGTGATTCAACGTTTTTCACTGCTTCTCCCCAAGGCAGTAGCCGATCTCTATTGGTCACTACCGTCAGGGATTTAGCCAGTAACTCTCGGTGAATGGCTTCTGCGCGGTCTGAATCATAGGGTCCAGCAATCGGCGACATGGCCATTCCCCAGGACTTCGCAGCAAGCAGTCGACGGCATTTTTCTGCAATGAAGAGGGAGTCGATTCGATTGGATGCAATGGCGGCGTCGATTTCATTGATCGCTTCCACAGGGTCGCCTGGAAAAAGCAAGATGTCGTTTCCGGCAATCAGCGCGTCGACATGAGGTGTTTCAGTGAGGGCGAATTCTGAAAAGCCTTTCATGGTCATGGCATCGGTGAATACCAGACCTTCAAAATTTATTTCCTGACGCAGTATGCTGTCGATGATGGGCGGAGAGAGGGTGGAAGGCCTACCGGGTGTGGCGTCCAAAGATGGTATTGACAGATGCGCGGCCATCATGGCCGTAATGCCTGCATTGGCGATTTGACGGAAGGGTTCCAGTTCAATCGAGTCAAGGCGGCTCCGATCATGCAGGATGGATGGCAGGGTTTTGTG
>CAXDQP010000052.1:0-10223 GCA_963991335.1 uncultured Flavobacteriales bacterium | reverse complement strand
AGATCCTCTCTGGTCTCGTGGGCTCGGAGATGTGTATAAGAGACAGTTCCTGAAGTGCACCGTTGGGCATATGATTATTCGAATCCTGTGCACGATGCCGATTTTGTGCCGCAAACCACGCCTGCGTTGTCTGGCGAGGAGGTACACTAGTCCAATAGATACACCGATTTGAAAAAGACTCCAAAGCCATGAGCTTTGGGGTCTTTTTTTGTTCGGACGGATTAACTTGCATCGCATATGGAAGACTTTGATTTGAGAAACGAAGCTGAGCAGCCCACCGATGGTGACATGGATCGCGTTTTGCGTCCAGCACGGTTTGAAGATTTTACAGGTCAACGCGCTGCCATGGAGAATTTGGAAATTTTCGTGCAGGCAGCAACGAAACGGGGAGAAGCCATGGACCATACCCTTTTGCACGGACCTCCGGGACTGGGGAAGACGACCCTCGCCAACATCGTTGCAAATGAATTAGGCGTCGCCATCCGAACAACCTCAGGACCGGTATTGGATAAACCTGGGGATTTGGCAGGTTTATTGACCAACCTAGAGACCAATGATGTGCTGTTCATTGATGAGATTCATCGATTGTCACCGGTGGTGGAAGAATACCTGTACAGTGCGATGGAGGACTATCGGATTGATCTGGTCATTGATACAGGACCGAATGCCCGAACGGTACAAATTGAACTAAACCCATTCACATTGGTGGGTGCAACAACCCGGTCTGGATTGCTTACGGCGCCGCTTCGTGCTCGCTTCGGAATCAACTTGAGGTTGCAATACTACGATGCCAAGGTGCTTACCGACATTGTTGAGCGGAGTGCAGGGATTCTCCAGATACCTACTGTGCATTCAGCGGCGTACGAAATCGCTTCGCGCAGCCGAGGAACCCCGCGAATTGCGAATGCTTTGTTACGGCGAGTGAGGGATTTCGCTGAAATCAAAGGCACGGGTAATATTGATCAAGCCATTACTGAGTTTGCCCTGGATGCCTTGCATGTGGACAAGAAGGGCTTGGACGAGATGGACAATCGAATCCTTTCTGCTTTGATAGATAAGTTCGGGGGAGGGCCTGTTGGCGCTTCAACCATAGCCACGGCGATTGGAGAAAACCCGGGAACGTTGGAAGAAGTGTATGAGCCGTATTTGATTCAAGAGGGATTCTTGATTCGAACCCCGCGGGGGCGTCAAGCAACACTTGCAGCCTATTCACACTTGGGACGAAAGCCAGAGGGTCGCTCAGGAAAGTTGTTTGCCGAGTAAATGGCACACGCGAATAATTTACGTTTGACGCGGAAGGAATGGTTCGTTCGAGAGGCTAAGGCATTGGGTTTTGAGGCGGTTGGGGTGAGCAAGGCCCGATTCTTGGAAGAAGAGGCCGATCGGTTGGAAGAATGGCTGAAACGCGGTTACCACGGAGAAATGGGTTACCTCGAGCGTAATTTTGATTTGCGCTTGGACACCAGTAAGCTGGTTCCAGGCGCCAAAACAGTTGTTTCGCTGCTTTTTAATTACCACAATCCAGATCAGCCTGCAACGGATGCACCTCGGATTGCGAGTTATGCATATGGCCAGGATTACCACCAAGTCTTGAAGTGGAAACTGAAGGAATTGATGAAGGGCATGCAACGGGAATGGGGAGAAGTAGTAGGCCGGGTTTTTGTGGATTCAGCACCCGTCCATGAGCGCGCTTGGGCAGCACAAAGTGGTCTGGGTTGGGTAGGAAAGAATAGCCTCTTGCTGAACCAAGGCATGGGCAGTTATTTTTTCATTGCTGAAATCATCATGGATGTGGAGCTCGAACCGGATGCTCCTTCGTCTGATCATTGTGGCAACTGCACACGATGCATCGACGCCTGTCCAACAGGAGCCATTATTCAGTCTCAGGTGGTGGATGGTTCAAAGTGCATTAGTTATTACACGATTGAATTGCGAGGAGCGATTCCTGAGCCGGCTGCACAGCAATTATCACCTTGGGTATTTGGCTGCGATATTTGCCAAGAAGTCTGTCCTTGGAATCGGCATGCTACACGTCACAAGGAACCGTTGTTTGAACCGCATCCGGATTTGCTGGGATTGGGAGCTGCGGATTGGCAGGAGATGACGGAAGAAGTATTTCGTTCCGTTTTCAAGAAAAGTGCAGTCAAGCGTACAGACTACCAGGGCATTCTGCGCAACGTACAAGCTGCTTTTCCGTACGATGACGCAAAATGATGGCGTGGGGTCCCACGACTTCAGTACCCCGCAAAAGTCCCGCGAATGATGTCGGAATAGGCTGGAGCGAATTGCACGCGACACCATGCTTTCAATTGCTTGATTTCAATAGGTTGAAGGATTCGGACAGCTTTTCCAAGTTCCCGCGCAAATGATTCGCGGTTGTGGCCCACTTTTAGAAGGACTTTCTTGCAGAATTCTAACATGTTCGTGGCATTGACGATCGGTTCTCTTTCAAAACTCAACAGCGCAGTCTTTATTGCTCTGAGGAAAGCGATTTTACCCACACCTTGATGTTTCCGTATCTTTGTGCCCGTAACTAACGAATGACCCTCCGCGCTGGAGAGGCACTGTGACTTGTAATCGCATGAAGCAACAACTGCGCAATTTGGTCGATCGAAAGGTGTTGTTGGAACGCATGGAGAATGGAGAAAATGACCGTACAACGGTTTCTTTCTATCAATATGCGCGCATTCTCAACCCCGCCTTCTTTCGAGATTATTTGTTCATCCATTGGAATGAACTTGGCGTGCTGGGCCGTACCTACGTGGCTCGTGAAGGAATCAATGCCCAAATTTCGGTTCCCACCGTCGCCTTTGCAGCTTTTCAAGAGCACCTATACAGCATCGCTTTCTTGGACGGCGTTCGACTCAATGCAGCGGTAGATGATGGAAAGTCCTTCTTCAAGTTGATGATCAAGGTTCGGGACAAAATTGTGGCCGACGGATTGAACGATACGGCTTTTGATGTTCGGGATACGGGGGTGCATTTGGATGCGGAAGGATTCAATTCCCTGACGGCAAAAGAAGATACCATCCTCATCGACATGCGCAACCATTATGAGAGTGAAGTCGGTCACTTCAAAGGTGCCATCACGCCGGATGTGGATACCTTTCGCGAAGAAATTGAGCTGGTAGAGGATTTGTTGCAAGGCAAAGAGGAGCAAAATATTGTGATGTACTGCACCGGCGGAATTCGATGTGAAAAAGCCTCTGCATGGCTCAACCACAAAGGATTTCCCAAGGTGCACCAGTTGGAAGGAGGCATCATTGAATACACGCGGCAAGTCCGAGCGAAGGGTTTGGAGAATCGCTTCATCGGAAAGAATTTTGTCTTTGATGAACGAAGGGCAGAACGCATCTCAGCGGATGTGATTGCCGAATGCCACCAATGCGGGGCTCCGTGCGACGATCACACCAACTGCCTCAACGTCGCCTGCAACTTGCTGTTCATTCAATGCGCCTCTTGCACGGAACAATACCAAGGGACGTGCAGTTCAAAGTGCAACGGCATCATTCAGCTTCCAGAGGAAGAGCAAAAGAAGTTGCGCCGCGGCGTCAAAGACAGCGCTAAAATTTTCAATAAAGCACGTTTGCGGGATGCCCTCAAGCAAGATCACCTGAAAAGTGGGCAATCCGGTTCCATCGGGGTCCGAGCTTCGAATCAAAGGCCCTCTTCAGGCCCTCAATCGTAAATCAAAGTTCATATTCTACTGCGCCGTCCAAGATGTAGTTCATCTGGTAAACATCATCCGCATTCAACCGGAAGGTGCCTTTGAACGTCAGTCGTTCATCCGTTTGATAGACGCGTTTTGATTTGCCGGGAAAGCGAAGATCGACTACGGACTCAGGCCCCGCCCCACCGCAGAAAAAACAATTGGCAAAAGGGTAACGACTCAAGACGTAAAAGTCCTCGTCCAGATCTACCGGAATCATATACCCCGTGATGTAAACGTCTTTTCCTTCCAACCCGGTAACGCCTCCTCCGAAAGTTGGTTTCCAATAATAGGCGTCCAACTCTTCAACGTAAACATCTTTGAACTCGACGTCTTCCAGCGTTCGCCAAGTCAATTCTTCAGCCGCCGTGACCTCGTTTGCTTCGGTGCTCGCCATGGCAAGCGCATGCCCCTCCGTTGCGGCTTTTACCTGGCTGAGAAGTTGTTCTGCCTCTTCGCTGGGATGGCAATAAGAGCTCAAGTCTGTCATGCTCATTGCCATCAAGCCGAGCATTCCAATCCAAGATGCCGTCTTCAATTTTCGGGGTCTTTTTGGAGTTTTCATTTTTCAGAAAGGGTGCGTGAGATGTCGATTTTCAAAGCTGAAATGCCGGGGATTGCTGCAGCAATGAGCCCGACAAAGATAGCCATTCCAAAAAGAGCCCATTCGCTGGGCAGAAGTCCAATACTGCTCCAGTCATAGCGGAACTTATCCTGCACGAGCTCAGCGAGTACGAGCAACCCGACTCGGCTCAAAACCAGCCCCAGCGCAGCACCACCAAAACTGAGCAATCCACCTTCTAACAACAACAACAGGAACACCCCTGATGGTCCGCTTCCCATGGTGCGCAGAAGAGCGAGTTCGTATTTGCGCGCGAGCAGGTTGTCGTAAACCGAAATGAAGATGCTTGCGAAGCTGATGAGCATGATGATGAGCGCGATGGATCGGAGGGTGTTGAGTCCAATCCCAAAATTCTGCGTCAATCGGTTGATTTCGATGGCGGGCAATGCCACTTGCATATTGCTATCTCGGATCACATTCGGGATGGTGAGAACGGCCAATGGATTTCTTTTCTTCAGAAGCACTGCGGTGATTTCCCGGTCGCTTTCATCCAGCGTTTCGCCGTGGCCATCGTGCACGGCCCAAATGGTCTCGATTGTGCAATGCAACAGCTGATCGATGACGGACTGACTTTCCGCAAGGACACCGACGACCGTGAACGTTTTGTCCGTGTGTACATCGGTTTCGTCCTGCAGTCCATGTGCACTGAAAAAAGTGTCGCCTACTTTGAGCCCGGTGGTCTCCGCTACCTTTCGACCAATCACCACTTCAAATGGCGCTCCAATGCGCCGTCCGGATTGGAGTGCAGCATTGTAATGATCCAGATAAGCTGCGGTGCTTCCAACAATTCGGAACCCCCTGTAATTGTCGCCATATGCCAGGGGGATTCCTTCTTCTATGTAGGGATGGCGAATGACCTTCTGAGCGTCCACTAGCCGAATGTTTCCGGTTGGAGCGTCTACATGGTAGACATTGGCGAGGATCAATTGAAGGGGACTGCCTTTTGCTCCAAGCACGAGGTCGATGTCTTGTATGTTGCGATCGAACGTATCACTCAACTGTTTTTCGCTGAGCATCAGCAAACTGACCATGCCCACTCCAAAGGCGAGCAGAATCAGGCTAAGGGTGGTTTGAAGTTTTTTCAACCCCAAATTTCGCCAGGCCATGTAGATCCAACTCATGAGGCTTGAGGTGTTCCGGGATTGAGCTCAACCCGATTGGAATAACGTGTCTTGAGCCGCTGGTCATGGGTCACAACAATGAGCGCTGCGCCGGCTTCCGCGCATTGTTCCTCCAATAGACCAATCACCGCTGCGGTTGAAGCATCATCCAAGGCACTTGTAGGCTCATCGGCCAGCACGATGCTCGGTTGATGGATGAGGGCACGTGCAATGCTTGCCCGCTGCTGCTCTCCAGCACTAAGGGCACGGGGTATTGCATGGGCTTTGTGGGCGGTGGCCAAAATGCCAAGCAGCTCTTTCGCTTTCGATGTTGGGAATTTTCCACCCAATAAGAAATGAGGAATGGCTAGGTTTTCCATCACACTCAAGCTTTGGATGAAATGACTTTGCTGGAAAACAATGCCAAATTGTTCGCCTCGAAATCGGTCCAAGGCGGGTTCATTCAGCGCGCTGATCTTTTGCCCTTGAACTTCCACTTCCCCCTGCTGCGGGTGCAGCAAACCACACATCAAATGCAGCAGCGTTGTCTTCCCACAACCCGAATTGCCCAAGAGAAGCAACTTTCCTTCCCGAGGGCAGGCCAAATCTGGAAACGAGAGCACGGGGGATTCCGGATGGTATTGGAACTGAATGTCTTTGCAAGCTATCATGGAAACCCGAATTTACGAAGGGAGGGCACACCACTGTCCTTTGCTTTACTTTTGAAACGTGAATTTTCGTCAACGCTTTTTCCGCTACGGCATCGGAGTCTTCGTAGGACTGTTGCTGAGCATCTTCTTTTTTCAGGGCCGTGGTTGCAACGACTGGCTCCCTGAAAAGCGTATCAAATCCCGGATGCAATTGGATGGAGTCCTGCCGTCCGAGTCGCTGGCGTGCTGGATGGAATGTGCGGATGGCCCCGCCATGGCATCCAATTCTACCATGGTGCAATGGCTGTTGGACGCTGATATCAATTGGTCGGAAAGCAGACCAAGGCAAGAGCCGCCATGCTACATTCTGGATACGGCTCCGGGCTGCCCGTTGCGGCAATTGGAGGTTTGCTTTGGCGCGAAAAGTGGCGTTGTAAATCTCACTTCCGGATCTGGATTGCCAACGACCGGGTGCGATTGTCCTGAAATGTCAACGCTTTAGCGACCAATAACGCTGAGCTTTCCACGACTGGGTTGAGGTACATTCAAGACCCAAGCTTCGATGATGTACGTTCCGGATTTCATCCCTGAGGTGTTCATAACATAAGGCGCAGTTGCTGTTTCGAGGTTCACATCGTGCACGAGCCTGCCACTGGAATCAGTGATTCGCAGGCGACTTAAGATGCCTTCGCTGCCCACGTCAAGTGTCACATCGGAGCCGATGGACACCGGGTTTGGCGAAAAGCGCAACGCTTCATTCACAGTTGGCGTTTGTGTTGCATCAGCAGGGTCGTAGCTCAGGCGGTAACCAATCTGTTGGGTGCAGAGGTACAATTCTCCTTGGTTGTTCTCGCCGAAACCAAACCGCGTCTCTTCCCACGGAACAAATCCGCCCGGCACTTGGATGTCGAGTCGTGCTCCGGCCCAACTCCCATCGGCTTGTTCAGACAGGGTCCAAAATTTATGATCGTAAAAACCGCAGGCGTCGGTGAACACATAGCTGCTGTAGAGGGATGGAATGTCTTGCCCTCGGTAGCGATAGCCTCCGATGACGGAACACCATCCGTTCTCGTGGGGATATGAAAAAACAGGCTGTTCCAAGGTGCCGTTGGGGTCGCAATCTTCGAGCGGTTCGTAACACATGGGACCTTCCATGAGCCGCCACCCAAAATTGAGGCCGCCTTCGGAGTCTGCGCGCTCCATACTCACCTCTTCCCAATCGACTTCTCCTACGTCGCCGATGAATTTATCTCCCGTCAAGCGGTCGAAACTCCAACGCCAAGGATTGCGAAATCCGTAGGCCCAAATCTCATCCAAAGCGTCGGGGTTGGAGACGAACGGATTGTCTTCTGGAATGCCATACGGAGCTAATCCATTGACTTGAATGCGAAGCAACTTTCCCAAAAGTGTTTCGAGGTTCTGACCGTTTCCAATGGGTCCGTGGTCGTCTCCTCCGCTAGCGCCGCCGGTCTCTCCGGTGCCCGTGCCTCCTCCATCGCCGGTACTGATATAAAGGTATCCATCCTGAGGGCCAAAATGCAGTTGGCCGCCGTTGTGACCTCGCGCAGGCTGCACCAATTCAAGCACTTCATACCAGTTGCTGGGGTCTGCTTGGGTATGATCGGGATTCGTGCCGAAGCATAGGAGCCGTTCGTCGATGAAGGTTCCGGTGCCATCCGGCCGGTAACCGTTGTATATTATGTAGAAAAGCCCATTCTCTTCAAAGTTGGGGTCAAGGATCAAGTCATTCAATCCTTGTTCACTCATGATGCCGTAATCCACCAGGTCCAAGCCCGTAGAACTGAGGTCGAGGAATGGTTCCTCTCGAACGATCCCCGTGGATTCATCGAACCACATGACCAAGCCGCTGTGGCAGACAATGAGCAGGTTAACCTCCTCTTCCGCATGGCTGGCGGGTCGAACAGAAACCGGCCATTCGGCGCCGACCAACCGTTCGCCGACAATCGCCTCTGGGGCCGATTGGCTGTGAAGGGAACAAAACCAGCTTAGGCAAAGCCCGACAAGATAGAAGGACTTTCGACTCAAAAGAGGGATATGTGTGAATGGCATAATGCGTGTTTCGGCTCTAACTTTGGCACAAAGATACCCATAGCATTTGCTGTGGAGATTTTGAGAATCAATTCTTGATGAAACGCGCCACCTTTTTTGCATTTTTTTTACCTCTGATCGCTGTTGGCGCAGCAGTGATGTTGACGGCAGCCGAAGATCCGCACCAGAAGTTCAAGGGCGATGATGCCGCAATGATGCGTTGGCGGATGGGTGAACTATGTACCGAAGAAGGCGTTTATTTCACGGGCTCTGGGAATTGCGTGAATTGCCATGCGCCAGACCCGGAGGGAGAAGCGTTGGTGGATGAAACGGGCCACACGGTGAGTCCGGTGACGGATTGGCAGGCAACCATGATGGCGAATAGCGCCCGCGATCCGTTTTGGCAAGCGAAGGTCGCACACGAGGGGTTGGTCAATCCCGATCACCGTGAATCCATTGAAAATGTGTGCACGGCTTGCCATGCACCACAAGGCTTTCACGAAGCTCACTTGGCAGGGACTGCAGGGCCGAATGGGTATACCATGGAGGATTTGGCGGACGATGCGTTAGGACTCGATGGAGTGGGTTGTGCCGCGTGCCATACCATAGATGACATCAACTTGGCGGGCCGATCGAATGGGGATTTGCCGATCAACCCGGAAAAGGTAGCTTGGGGTGGTTTCGAAAACCCATGGGACGGACTGATGAGCGGGCAGACTGGCTTCATCCCCGTATATGGAGAGCATATGCGCAACAGCGAAGTGTGCGCAAGTTGCCATTCCCTGTATGTCCACACGCAAGATTTAGGTGGGGAAGAAACGGGCCAAGTGTATTTTGAGCAAACGACGTACCTCGAATGGGTCAATTCTGCTTTCAATGCGGAGAATGTCCAATGCCAAGGGTGTCACATGCCGTTGGTGGAAGGGGGGGCAATTGCAGCAACCCAGCCGAATTGGCTGTTTCCACAACGATTCGGAAAACATCATTTGGTTGGAGGCAATGCATTCATGCTGAAATTGATGCGGGACAATGCGGTTACACTGGAACTAAGCGCGAGCCCGGCACAATTCGATTCCACCATTGCCCGAACCGAACGCTCATTGCAAAATGAAACGGCACAACTACATGCATTGCAACTCCCATCCCAAGCTGGAGAATGGTTGTTTGAAGTGGAAGTTGAAAATGCGGCAGGGCATAAATTCCCAAGTGGATACCCTTCGCGCATGGCGTATTTGGAATTTGTATTGGTTTCTTCTTCAGGGGACACCTTGTTTCACAGCGGTAAATGGTCGCCGGAGGAAGGAGTATTTGGGCGGGACGCGGACTATGAGCCGCATTGGAATGAGATTTCCTCTGAAGAGCAAGTTCAAGCATATGAAACGGTGTTTGGCGATGTTACCGGGACGCCAACGCAACTTCTTGAGCGTGCATCGGTCTTGCTCAAAGACAACCGGGTGCCACCCCGTGGATTTTATTCCAATCATCTGGCCTATGACACGGTTCGATTCGGTCCTATGGCTGAATTGGACGTGGATTTCAATCATTATCGCAATGCCGATGGATCCGTTGGAGAAGAAGGATCAGGAACCGATCGGTTGCTCTATCGGATTGCCGATGGCTCGGGTGCGACATCTGTTCAGGCACATGTTCGCTTGCATTACATCGCAGTGCCTGCCCGGTGGGTGAGTGGAATGTTTGAATATTCGGATCAGTCAGAAGCCATTGCAACCTTTGAATCCATGTTCAATGCGTCGGATCGGACGCCTGTCCTGATGAAGTCTACGACCGTTTTGGGGTGGATGGGATATGATGGTGGAACTGAACAGTGGCGCGTGGCACCAAATCCCGTGGCTGATGATGAACTGATTCGCCTGATTCCCCCCGTCGGCGAAACGGCCATGGCCGTGTGGTTGACCGATGCAAATGGGCGCGTGATTCGGGAGGTGTCGGTCAATGAGGCGATGAGCGGTCATCGCATTTCCGAATTGGCAGCAGGAGTTTACTTTGCTCGTATTCAGCTTGTTGATGGCGGGTGGAAAGCTGTTCGTTGGGTGAAATTCTAGATTGCCGTTGGTGCCGCCCTTGTTTAGAAT
>CAXDQP010000051.1:0-10373 GCA_963991335.1 uncultured Flavobacteriales bacterium | reverse complement strand
ACCGGTCGCTTTGGGTGTGACATCATACCAAATGGAGGTAAGCAACCGCTGGGGCGAGTTGTTTTGGTCCACGGATGACCCCGAAATACCCTGGCTGGGGCAAAGCAACAGCGGGTCTCATTTTGCTCCCAATGGCATGTACGTGTGGCAAGTGACGTACCGGGATCAACTCGGGTTCCCCATCATGAAACAAGGCACCGTGTCCCTCATGCGGTAATGGTTAGTCCGTGGGCGCGCCGATGAACTCAATTTCGCTGCTGCGAATCAATGCATTGAAGGCCGGCAATTGCTCGTCACGAAGCGCATACCATTTGGTCAGTTCCACATCGATTTTAGCGGAAATATCCTGCCTCACGCCTTCCATTTGATCCGTTGGACGATAAATGCCCATGCTCGCCAGTGAGCCGACGTGCGCCAGCTTGTTGTTGAGTTTAATGGGGTAATTCAGCATGTCCTGGTTGCTTTTCAACTTGGTTTGGTAGAGCACCTCTTCGATGGCAACCATGGATGAATCCAACCCATCGGATGCATCGAACAATGCGGAATGTTCTTCTCTTTCAAGCCGCCCGAGCAATGCGGAAATCTGTGTACGTGTGGCGCGCATGTGACGGATGGCATCGTGGGTTTCGTCCACTTTGTCGCGCACGGCTTTCAAGAATTCAAATTGAGCCGTGCGGTCTGCGGACGTGCCTTCCGCACGAGGATCCAATAGGATTTCGAAATTGGTGACCACCGTGTCTTCATCCGCGACGAGCTCAGCCGAATAGATTCCAGGAGGCACCACTGGCCCTCGAAGCGTTCCCCACCACATCAAAAGCCCTTCAAAATCATCGGCTTTCTTGCACCGTAAATCCCATTGGAATTGATTCAAACCTGACTCGGCCTCGAAAGCATCCTCTCCCGACTCCGCCGTTGCAAACGACCGAATCACTTCTCCCTTGGCATCTTTGAAGGTCAGCGTGGCCGTGTCATAATCATCCGGCAGCTGGAACCACATGCGCACACCCGCGGGGTGATTGGTTCCCCGGGTATCCGACGCCTCGCCATTGCCGCCACCAAATCCTACGGTCGGATGGGGTTGAAAAAGGCGCAATGCATTGGGCTCGACTGGGTCTTCAAGGGACTGCCAAAGCACATCCAAATCATCCAAAACCCAGAAGCTCCGACCCTGTGTTGCAACGATTAAATCATTGTCCTTCAAAGCCAAATCCGTGATGGGTACCTGCGGCAGATTCAACTGCAATGAAGTCCAATTTTGCCCTGCATCTGAACTCATATAAAGTCCAAATTCAGTACCTGCATAAAGCAAGTCAGGCGTGTTGCGATCGGCTCGTATCACACGGGTAAAATGACCTGAATCAATGCCTTTGGTGATGGTTTTCCATGTCGCGCCATAATCGGAAGTGTAGTACAGGTATGGGGCGTAATCACCTCGCTTGTACCGCGTGGCTGCAACGTACAACCCTCCGGGCTGATGGGGATCCACCTCCACGCTATTGACCATGGCATCCTTGGGCATTTTTGCCGGTGTAGCATCTGTCCAGTTTTGGCCACCGTCCCGGGAAACATGCACCAAGCCGTCATCCGACCCACACCAGAGCAAACCCGGCTCAAGCGGCGATTCTGCGGCCGCAAAAATGGTCGCGTAATACTCTACACCGGTATTGTCTTTGGTAATGGGGCCACCAGATGAGGCCAGTTTTTCTGTCTCTCCCCGCGTCAGATCGGGCGAAATGATTTCCCACGATTCCCCGCCATTGGTGGAGCGATGCAAATGCTGGGAACAGGTGTAAAGCTGATTGGCATCGTGCGGAGAGAAAAATACAGGGAAGTTCCATTGGAAGCGGTATTTCATGCCCTCTGCCCCGCTTCCCATGGGATTCTCCGGCCAAACATTGATCGCTCGATTCATGTCCAATTCGTGATTGAACCGGGTCAGGAAGCCGCCGTAGCTTCCGCCATAGACAATGCGGTCGTCCGAAGGGTCCGGCGCAAGGTGCGCGCTTTCCCCTCCTGCCGTGGACTCCCAATGGGCGTCCGCGATGTATCCACTTGATGCCCGAGAATCGATCCGTATCGCCGAATTGTCTTGCTGAGCGCCGTAAATGCGGTAGGGAAAACTGTCATCCGTGGTCACCCGTTAATACTGAGCTGTAGGCTGATTCTTGTAAGTAGACCAAGTGGCACCGGCGTCGTAACTAATCTGCGCGCCACCATCATCAGCGATGATCAATCGGTCCGCATCGTCCGGTGCAATCCACAAGTCGTGGTGATCACCGTGCGGGGCATACCGGGCCTCAAACGTTTGTCCGCCATTGGTCGAAACATGATAGGCCACGTTCATGACATAAACCCGGTTGACATCTTCTGTGTCGGCGTATATGCGGGTGTAGTACCACGCACGTTGGCGCAAACTGCGATCCGAATTGACCATTTCCCATGCATTGCCTCCGTCATCAGAACGGTACACGCCACCGGCCTCATTTTCAATGATGGCCCAAACGCGATCGGGGTTCACAGGAGAAACTGTCACGCCTATGATCCCATGCGGCCCCTCGGGCATGCCTTCTTGTTCCATGAGCGAGGTCCACGTCTCACCGGCATCCTCCGATTTCCACAAAGCAGAGCCCTCGCCTCCCGATGAAAAGTCGTAGGGCGTTCTTCGAACGTTCCACGTGCTAGCGTATAGGACATCGGGATTGACGGGGTCGAGAATCAGATCAACCGCACCCGCTCGATCGTTGGCAAACAACGTACGCTTCCAAGTTTGCCCGCCATCCATGGATTTGAAGACGCCGCGTTGATCCGAATCCTTGAACAAATCGCCTAGCACGGCAGCATAAACGATATCTGGATTCGACGGATGGATGCGAATGCGGGGAATGTGCCGGGACTCTTTGAGTCCCATATCCTTCCAACTTCGGCCACCATCCACAGACTTATACATTCCCGTACCCGGAGATACGTTGCCGCGGACCGTGACTTCACCACCACCGACATACAAAACGTTGGGGTGCGAGGCGCTTACCGCGATGGCACCAATCGAACCTCCAAAATAGCCGTCTGAAATGTTGTCCCAGGTCGTGCCTCCGTTCTCCGTTTTCCAAACGCCACCGCCTGTAGCGCCCATGTAAAAAAGCAGCGGCTTGCCCTCCACCCCTGCTACTGCCGCCGACCTGCCTCCCCGAAACGGACCAATGCATCGAAATTCCAATTCTGACTCCACCGCTCCTACATCCAATGCATTGGATTGAGCAAAGGCCGCGCTATTGGGTACAATCAAAAGCGCAAGAAAAAATGCCGCCAGCAAATCTGTGCACGCCATCCAAGCGACCGAGGTGTTATTTTTCATGGGTGAAAATTAAATCAATCCGACGAATGCAGCATTCCATTGCACCTAATTCATCGGTAACGCTCAGATAGACAACCAAATATGGCTAGTTGAGAATAATTTAGTACATTGAACGAGACACCAAAAAACTCACCGATCATGAAGACCCGTTTCCCGCACCTTCAAGAGGCCATTCTTGTTTTCTGTTGCTTGCTCACCCTGAGCTATACAACCCAAGGTCTTCAGGCTCAAAGTCTGCCCATATGGACGGACAACGCTCTTTCGGTTGAACAAGCTGCCCAGGTGGAAGCAACTTCATTTCGTGCACTGGAACTGGATGAATCGGCGTTGCGAACTCTCCTGAAAGATGCACCCGTTCAGTTAACAGGGATGCCACACCCATCTGGTGTGGTCTTATCGCTTCCGCTTCCCAATGGGGAAACTACTGATTTCACAATTGTGGAAACTCCGGTAATGTCAGCGGCACTTCAAAGCCGATTCCCCAGCATACAATCTTACCGCGGTGTGGGCGTCAACAACCCTTTGCATCAAGTTCATTGCGACCTGAGTCCCAATGGGTTCCATGCGATGATCTTCAACGAAGGCAGCACCGTTTACATTGATCCCCTGCGAGAATCTGCGCCATCAAACAAATACATCAGCTATACAAGAGAAGCATTTTTCCAAGGAACTTCCAAAACGTGGGAGGGCTGCCAAGCATTGGCCGTTGGCGAAAAAATCCCGACGAGCACCCTGCAAAACCAAGGTACAGAAAACGTTCCCATTCCAATGGGTTCTCAGCGTTTTCCAGCTCCACTCCTGCCCCAGGAGACAGACAATGGAGACGAGTTGCGAACATACCGGCTTGCCCTCGCCTGCACAGGTGAATACGCGCAGTTTCATGGTGGCACGGTCACAAGTGTACTCGCTGCGATGAATACCTCCATGGTTCGCGTGAATGGTGTTTTCGAGCGCGACGTAGCCATTCGAATGGTCATCGTAGACAACAACGACCAATTGGTTTTTCTCAATGCAAGCACCGACCCATATACCAATAACGACGGTGGAGCCATGCTGGGGCAAAACATCAACACATGCAACAATGTCATTGGATCCGCCAATTATGACATTGGGCACGTATTCTCGACTGGCGGAGGTGGTGTGGCTTATCTCCAATCGCCTTGTGGCGGAAGCAAAGCCGGTGGGGTTACAGGTCAGGGCTCGCCCGTTGGCGATCCGTTTGACATCGACTATGTCTGCCATGAAATCGGTCACCAATTCGGAGGAAACCACACCCAAAACAACAGTTGCAATCGCTCCACAGGCGCCGCATACGAACCCGGGTCAGCCAGCACCATTATGGGGTATGCTGGCATTTGTTCGCCCAATCTTCAAAGCAATTCCGACGATCATTTCCACAACCACAGTTGCAATGAGATGATTGCCTTTTCTGTCAATGGAAATGGGAATTCGTGCGCCGTGGTGACATCAACTGCTAATACTCCCCCCACCGTGGATGCGGGAACCAATGGATTGGTGATTCCGGCCTCGACTCCGTTCGAATTGACGGCAACAGGCAGTGATCCCGACGGCGGTGCCATCACCTTCAATTGGGAAGAATATGATTTGGGTCCGGCAACAGCATCAGGAGACAACGATTTAACCAACCCTTCCGGAAATCAACCCATTTTCAGGTCTTGGCCCTCCACCGCGAGCCCAACACGCATCTTTCCGCGTGTGAATGATTTGGTCAATGGTACGGTCACCATCGGTGAACACTTGCCCACTTATTCGCGTGACCTGAATTTCAAATGCACGGTCCGAGACAATGAACTCAACGGAGGGGGATTTGCCGATGATCTTTTGACTATGAGCGTGGACGGTTCCTCGGGACCATTTTTAGTGAGCGCACCGAATGGCGGAGAAGCCATCGCCGCTGGAATACCAACAACCATTTCCTGGGATGTAGCCGGAACGAATACAGGCGCGGTGGATTGCGCAAGCATCGATATTTTCCTGTCCACCGACGGCGGCTATACGTGGCCTTATACCCTGATTTCAAATGCGTCAAACAATGGAACCGCGAGTGTCACATTGCCTAATATTCCAACAGCAAACGCGCGAATCAAAATCAAAGGAGCCGACCACGTATTTTTTGACATTTCCAATGGAAATTTCACCATTGAAGAAGCCTCAAACACCGTTCCGTACGACGCAATGGTCAACAACATCATTGGAGTGAATCCGGAAACCTGCGGCACCGCTATCGCACCCAGCGCTGAAATCATCAACGTCGGAACAGAAACCTTGACCGCATTCGCCGTGGTGTTCGACTTGGACAATGGGCAAAACACTGAAACCGTTAGCTGGTCGGGATCATTAGCTCCAGGTGCGATGACTGTCGTAGAGCTGTGCAATGCCAATGAACTCTGTCTGGAGGTTGAAGCCGGCGAACACACATTGGATGCATCAGTCAGTCTCATTGGTCAAACCGATGAAGTGGACGGCAACAATGCAAATGCCATTTCATTTGGTAGCGGGTGCTTCGATTCGTGCCCGAATTGCGGCTGCACCGATCCAACCGCATGTAACTATGATGCCAATGCCAGCATTGATGACGGCAGCTGTATTTTCCAAGAACCTTGCTCATGTCAGCTCACAGGAAATCAATCGGCGAGCCTCAGTGGAAACGAAACGGGCGAGCCGTTGACGCAGTCGGCAACTTCGCTAGCTCCCTTGACAACGATTTCAATAGAACTGGAGTTTGACAACGCGAGCAGCTCAGGAAGTTGGTCTTCTGATCTGGCCATGGCCATTACCCCTCCATCAGGTGAGTGCATCTCGTTTGGGGGGTACGATAGCTCCCCCGCTGGATGTCCGAGCATTGGAAATTATGAAGTCGTTTGGCCCGCCGGATGGCAGACGGGGGCAGCTGGCCTCTACACCGCAACGGTCGATATCTCCGAAGCCAACTTAAGCGGATCCGGAGATTGGAGCGTTACGCTATACAACGGCTATGGTGCTTCCTCGGAGGTGAACTATGTGGTCAATTGGATCATCGAAGATTTGTGTTTGGATGTTGTTGCGATGAACGGTTGCACCGATACAACTGCGTGCAATTACGATGAGAATGCAACCGACGATGATGGTTCATGCCTCTTTGCTGAGGAAGGCTACAACTGCGCCGGCGAATGCATCATCGATGCAGATGGTGACGGAGAGCCCGATTGCGATGCCGTCACTTGCCCAGCCGATTTGAATGGCAATGGAGCCATTGAGGTGTCAGATGTTTTAATCCTTCTTAGCGACTTCGGGTGCACCTCCGATTGCATTGCAGACATCGATGGCGATGGAGCTACAAATGTCAATGACATACTCTTGCTACTTGCAGCCTTTGGCGAGGACTGCTGAGCGCAAGGCGATCGCTGGATTTGGGCGCGAGAAGAAGAATGAATCAGGAAACGCCCCAAGGCGCCTTTTTGCGGAATCATTTGCCCTGCTCGGCGTAATCAGCTAGATACAGGAACGGCGCATTGAGTTCTCCAGCCAAGGTGGTTTCCGATGCGCCATCGAGAATGCCATCAGCATCGCCCAACACGAGCAATGGAACCACGTGCTCCATCAATTCCTGACCAAACCCATCGGAGGCATCCCGAGGAAGCTCGCAGGGAAGATTGTCCACCGCCATGACCGTGATGCCGTCTGTATCCGAGATACCACATTCCTCCTCCTTCCCCGGATGATAACCGTATAGGGGATTAGCAATCGAAGAAGGTCGAACAGTGCAGGCCACAGGACCATCGATGTCGCAGGATATATCCGCGACAACTTGGAGGTTCCAATCATCGTGACGCATGTCCTTGCGCGTGAACAAAAAAGGTGATCCTTCCGCCCAAAAGTGGCCTGCAATGAACAAATCGCCTCGCTGTGCGAAGGGCATAAAGGTGCTTTCGAACAGCATCGGCGCTACAATAAATTCAGCCATATCGAACGCAGCGCCATCCTTGCTGCGATTGTAATCGTCTACATTCAAGTGGGTGTAAACGGGCTCGGGGAATTCCATGCGCAAAAAATCATCGGGATGCACGGACCGAATGTTCATCTGGTCCAACACTTCCTTCGCACCTTGTCCCACCCGGCCGTGTCCCGTCAATACAATTCGCAAGTCATCGGGAAGCTTCACTCCTCTGGCAATGGACAGCATGTCCTTCAAATCCAAGCAATCGATGGCACGGGGAATGGCAAAACTTCCCGTGCGCTCACCCCATGCGCGAATGCCGTTGTACGCTCCAACCAGACCTGCCCAGCGTCCAAATCCAATGATTCGCCGGCCGCTCGGTCGCTTGAGCAATTCATAGTCAATGAGGCGGATGCGTTTCTTCAATATTTCCGCGAGCAGATTTGCATTGTAGGGCTGCAGTTTATGCGTGTGGCTGAAAAACAGATAGGTCTTGTCTGCAATCAATTCTTCGGCATTCACCTCTTTCACTCCAATCAGCACATCGCGATCACTCAAATCTTCCTGCATCTTCAGCCCCACGGATGCATATTCTGCATCGCGAATTCTTCGAACGGGGCTGGGCTGGACGGCTATATCCAATTCCGGAAAACGCTCCTGAAGGAGCACGCACTGGTCTGGAGTCAACGGCACGCGTTGGTCAGGAGGTGTTTTTCCTTCCCGAAGAATGCCCAATCGCAAGGGGTTTTCAGATGTATACGGCACGAGATTTAATATCGATTACGAGCAACCAAGTTACTCCATGCATTTTCAGTATCAGACGCTGCGCCGCAACTTTTCAACCTTTAGTCCTGAGCAAGAAAGCGATAATTGATAACGCCCGAACTTGGCCCATTTGACACGGCGACAAAAATAGAAGCCGCAGCACTCTTTAACGCAGCGCTCGCTATGCACCCACTGGCATCGGGTTCAACTCCACTTTGGTTTGCGACAGAACCCAATTCAATCGACTCGATTTTCGATTGGATCACGCGGCCATCGGGTGCTACTTTTATCGAAATAGCCACCGAGCCGGCCACGCGGCATTTGTAACCGGGAACAGGAAGGTTGCGGTGTTTTCTTCCGCCTACATCGTACGACACAGTGACCTGACCGTCATAGCGTTTGTCCCACTCTGTAAGCGTCTGAACAGCATCACTAACTCCATCGTCTGGAACCCCTTCAAGACCAAAATCCTTGTTGTCCGCTGCCAAGCGTTCGAATTCAGCCTGCTCCATGGCCCGCAATTCAGCTTCTACCGATTCAGTTAAACTTTGAATATCCGTGGCACTCGCCGTTGAAAGGCGATCCTGAACCCGCTCTGACTGTTCATTGGCAGCAAGATTGGCCACACGCTCATTGAGCCGGGCTTGGATCATCTGTTCCATGGACTGTTCTTTGGCAGGCTCCAATTCCGAAGCGCTCACAAAATCAACGGCAACGAATTCGGCCGAAGCGGACCGTCCATTTTGAACCGGCTGAAACGCCAAAATAATTAAGACAGTCGCATGCAAAGCCAATGTGATGGTCATTGCGGTCCAAAACTGCTGCCTTGAAACACGACGTGCCATGATCAATCCAAGACCATTGATGTTTCACGCTTCCACGTCACCGAAGTGATGCTGCGATCAGCTTTGAAGTAATAGGTACCCGTTTTGGTCACCACCTTTCGGTATCGAATGACCTTGTTCCCATTCCGAACGGTTCTCTCAATCACCAAGCCATTTGGAATGTCATAAGATTCTTCACTCACCCCTTGCAAAACATCTGCATGCTCAAGCGGCAGGGTATAATCCTCGGGAGATCGTGGCTTCATGTTGTCAAGGCGCTCCTGCTCTTCTGCCCGTCGGTCGTACGCACGCTTCTGAGATTCGCGCTCTCGCTTGGACAAAGACTGATTGGCTTTTTTCGCTTTACGCCTCACATTGTACCACCGTTCCTTCGCTCTTTGGCCTGAACCGCTGCCTATTTCACGATAACGGGTTGAAGCCGCTGCAATCTGTTCACTTGAAATGCTTCGGGTCTCTGCTGCAGCGCGATTGAGTCCCTTGAATATCGTCCTCCACGTGCGCTGTTTTGCCTCGAGTTCAGGAGCAGTTTTAGCGTAGTCCCGCGCACGTCTTGAACGCAATCGCGATTGGCTTTCTTTTTCGTTAGCCGCGGCATCCGCTCCATTTTGGATCAGTCGATTGGAGCGGCGGCGGGTCGCATTGGACTCGGCAAGGTATTTTGATTGCAGCGAGGCTTCATCGGCCTGCCGCTCTTCTTGATTTTGAATGGAACTGGCTTCATTTCTTCGCATGGTTCGCTCGAGGTCCAACGCTTTCTGACGTTCACGTTCAATTCGTTCTTCCGACAGTGCCGCGGAGGCTGACATCAATTGGGCCTGCGATTCCTTTTGCGCTTCTACTTGGGCATTCCGGGCCAAGGCCTCGCTTTTCAATGCCTCACTAAAATATTTCTCTACCTCATCTTCCTCAGTAGCATTGAGCCTGGACATCACTTGTTCTGCTCTTTTGCGGTCCAATTCTGCTTGCTTTCGGCGTTGCTCCTCGCGTTCCTCTTCAATCGCTGCAGCCTCGTCCATTCGCCGCTGTCGCTCCTCTTCTTCGGCCAATCGCTCAGATTCAATCAGGGACTCAAAAGCCTGCTCCTCGAGCAATCGCTGTTCTTCCATTGCAGCCGCATCTGCAGCGGCATCACCGTTCCTTTCAGAGGCTGTAGATGCCTTGGATTCGGACCGTTCAATCCGACTCAGTCGACTCTGAGCGTATCGGTCATTGGGCTTTACGTTTAAAGCTGAATTGTATTTCTGGCGAGACTCCGACCAATTGGAAGCGTCAAACGCATTGTCTGCTTCAAGGATGAGAGCGTTGTACTCTTCTTCCGCACTTTGCGCCGCCGCGCGGGCCTCATTCTCGGCTGCGAGACGTGCCATTTGATCGGCTTCTGCTTCAGCACGACCCGCTTCTCGCTCAGCTTCTGACGCAGCGCGATCGGCAGCACGCTGCGTGGCATTCGCATTGTCCGCCTCGTCTGCCTCGT
>CAXDQP010000050.1:0-10566 GCA_963991335.1 uncultured Flavobacteriales bacterium | reverse complement strand
CGAAGAAGAGGAAATCCCGGTCAATATCGTTCAACCGCCACCACCGCCACCACCTCCGCAGCAGACATCTGTCATTGAATTTGTTGATGACGAGGTAGAAATCGAGGAAGAATTAGAGATTGAGGACATTGAGTTGGATGAGGACACGGAGATTGAAATCATCGAGGATTACGAAGAAGAAGAGGAGGATGTTGCCTTCATGATCGTTGAGAATATGCCGGCCATGGGCGACTGCAGAAAGTTGCGTGGCGACGAGCGGCATCAATGCACGCAGCTTGAAATCATCAAGTACGTTTCGAAAAACACCAAGTATCCTCCTATTGCGAAGGATGCAGGAATACAGGGGACGGTATTCGTTTATTTCGTGGTTGGAAAGGACGGCAAAGTCCGCGATGTTCGGGTATTGCGGGAAGTGGATTCTCGACTCGATGCGGAAGCAACAAGGGTTGTCGAAAGCTTACCAACCTTTGAACCCGGAGAACAGCGCGGAAAAGCGGTGAGCGTTCAGTACACGATACCTGTAAAGTTTATCATTCGCTGACGCCGGAATCATTCCGAAAGAATTGGACGGCTCGGACACTTTGTTCGAGCCGTTTTTCTTGGGTTACACCGTCGATCAGCGCCCATGAGTGGTCCGAACGATTCTGAAGTTCATCCAAGTAGCGTTCATGCAATTTTTGACGATCGCTCAAATCGGGCAGACTCCGCAAGGGATCTGCAACCCACGGGATGTTCGGTGCACAAAGCAACGTGATATCTGCCCATTTTTCCAAGCGTTCCAACCCTTGAATTTCGGCGTGGAATACCCATCGGCCCCACATTCGAATCACCGTGGAATCCGTGTCGGAGATGACGGCTGAAGATTGCGACTTGGACGCGCGGTCTTCGGCTGCTATGCAGGCGTGCCATTGCGCTTTTGCTAATCGTTTTAAATCGGTCAGTTCAACAATGCCCGCTCGCACCCTGAGGTCAGTGCGTGCGGCTTCAAGTGCCACCTCTGCGCCAAGGGCCTTCGAGAGTGCCAATGCCAGGGTGGTTTTCCCGGTGGATTCGACCCCACTAATGGCAATTCGTGTGATGCCCTTGATCATGGGAAAAAGTCAAACCAGCCTTCAATGGCCAGCAATGTATACAGAACAAACAACCCCACAGTCCACGTCATTTTTCGGCTGCTGTACAGCACAATTGCTGCGGAGTTGACGACCATCCAGTAGAGCCAATTGGCATGGACGAATTGCAACATCCAATAGGTCGCTAACAAGCTGCCTACGGTGGTGAAAGCATCCAATCCAGGTCGCCAAGCCCGTCCCTTTCGTTTGAGAATCGTTGTCGCCATGCCCCAAAGCACCAAGGCACAGACAATGGAAAGCACATGCTCCTGCCAGTGGGCAACGGGAAGTGGATCGGGCCAAGCTTCCTCAACAGCGACCATCCCAACGCATGCCATTCCGATGTAATACAGCCAAAGAAAAGACTCAGCTAACATTTGGCGTTGCCAACAAATAATGAGGTAAAGGGTGGATCCCAAAGCGGCCACGAGGAAACTCCAGGAAGCGGCGTTCATGTAACCAATGGTGTAGGTCAAATTGAGGACGGCTGCAACGGGTTCTCCCCATCGATGCCAGGCTTTCCAGCCGGCAGCTGATGAATGTTCAGACGAAACACGAAAGGCACGATCGCGCTGCATTACTCGTCAAAATCACAGCGACAAGGCGCGGAAAGGATGAGTTCAACCCGACTTGGTAGCCAATTGCGCAAGGCTTCCTGTTCTTCAAACACCATGTCATTGTGCAGCAAATCCAACGTGCGCAAATGGCGTAAATCGCTCAAAGAGGCTGGAAAGTAGGCCAATACATTGTCCCAAAGCTCTAAGGATTCAAGGGATTCTATGCTGTCAATGTTGAGCGGAATGGAATCAATCATGTTGTCCCCCATTTCAAGGGTTTTCAGATGAGGCATTTGCGTCAACACTGCAGGGAAATGCTCCAATTGGTTGGAGTTCACTGCCAACCGTTCTAGAAACACGAGCTGTTTCAATTCAGGTCCGATGGACTTTAACCGATTGCGATCTAAGATTAGCTCACGCAGCTCAGTCCATTCCAAGATTTCAGCGGGAATTTCTTTTCGCTTTTGCTTGCTCAAATCCAGGCGAAAAATCGGGACTCCTTGTCGCCGGGCCTCAGCTGCTTCCTCCAATTCTTCAAACACGGGGGTTTCGGCCCAATCCGCTGCTTCGCTCTCTTGGGCGGTCAATGATGAGCAATGCACAGAACAAGCTACAACGAGGGTTAAAGCTTGGCATGCGAAAGATCTCCATCTGCGGCGCAGTGGCTTCCAATTTGGGATGAGAGGTTCAAGGTTGCACATGGTTCAAACCGAGGCAAATGGTACTTCAACAGTTTCAAGGTAAGAACGCGCGATAATCTCGTCTTGTTGCAGCTGTTGCTTCAGCGCCTTCAATCCATCGAATGCAACCTCGTCTCGCATGCGCTTCATGAAACGCAAGTCAATGCGTTCGTGGTAACACTGCCTTCCACCTTGAAGGAGGTGTACTTCGATCTGTGGCTCCCTGGCATTGGATTCAATTGTGGGCCGCGTCCCGATGTTGACCATGGCGGGATTCCAAGTTTGTTCTCCTTCCAAGCGAGCAAATACGGCATAAACCCCAGCGGCAGGAACCAATTTTAGGGGATTCTCGATGCGGAGATTGGCCGTGGGATAGCCCAATTTTCGTCCCAGTTGTTCTCCACGTTGGACCTGACCGCTGAGCGGATAAGGCTGATTGAGCCACCTTTGTGCTTGAGCAACATGGCCAGCCTGAAGTGCTTCCCGGACTTTCGTGGAACTGACCTTGGTGTCCTCGATGGTTTGGGCAGGCAGTTCTTCCACGGAGAAACCGAATACCTGTCCAAGGTTGATCTAAGAATCAAAAGAACCCTCTCGGTTTCGCCCAAGCCGGTGGTCGTATCCGACAATCACTTTCTGCGGTTGATTGCCCTCCGCAAAAAGCTCTCGCACATATTCAAGCGGTGTTTTTCGTGAAAATTCCTCTGTGAACGGGTGAATGACGAGGTGGTCCAAACCGGCGTCGCGCAACAACATTTTTTGTTCCTCAATGGTGTTGAGCAGCTTGAGCTGGTGTTGTTCGGGGTGCAAGACGGTCCGTGGATGGGGATGGAACGTTAGCAGGACGGATTGACCGTTCAATTCGCGTGCTCGTTGCTTGAGCAAGTCAATGACTGCGCGATGCCCGATGTGCACGCCATCGAACGTTCCGACGGTTAAAACCGCGGGTCCTTTCGACTCAAAATCGCTTGCATTGAGGTGTACTTTCACTTTTGCAAAGATAGGTTGGTAAACTAGCTCATTCGCTTGTACTTTTGCACCGAAATTAATTAGCTCATTCACCTAATTGCTCATGTCCCAAAAAGGAACCATTTCCCAAATCATCGGCCCTGTTGTTGATGTTAGTTTTCCAGCCGGCGCTCCTCTTCCAAAAATTCTTGATGCGTTACGCATTGAACGGGAAGGAGGAGATTTGATCCTCGAAACGCAAAAACACATTGGAGAGGACACGGTTCGTGCCATTTCAATGGATTCGACCGAGGGATTGTCGCGAGGCATGGTTGTCTCTTCCGACGGAAAAGGCATTACGATGCCAACAGGCGAACAGATCAAAGGCCGACTTTTCAATGTTGTTGGAGAAGCGATTGACGGTATCGGTGGCATCACCGATTCCGATGGAGGCCGCGAGATTCACCAGGATGCTCCGCGGTTTGAAGATCTCTCCACAGCGACAGAGGTACTCTTCACAGGAATCAAGGTCATCGATTTGATTGAGCCTTATGCCAAAGGAGGAAAGATTGGTTTGTTTGGCGGAGCAGGTGTCGGCAAGACGGTTTTGATCATGGAATTGATCAACAACATCGCCAAAGGATACGAAGGCATCTCAGTATTTGCAGGAGTTGGGGAACGAACACGTGAAGGAAACGATTTGCTTCGTGAGATGATCGAATCGGGCGTAATCAAATACGGAAAAGAGTTTGAAGAAAGCATGGAAGCTGGAGGTTGGGACCTTTCTAAGGTGGACACCAAAGAGTTGGCCAGCTCACAGGCAACCCTCGTTTTTGGTCAGATGAACGAACCTCCCGGAGCACGTGCTCGGGTTGCGCTATCGGGATTGACGGTTGCGGAGTACTTCCGCGATGGGGATGAGGAGTCTGGAGGACGTGACATCTTGTTTTTCATTGACAACATTTTCCGATTTACCCAAGCGGGTTCTGAGGTATCTGCCCTGCTCGGCCGTATGCCATCTGCGGTAGGTTATCAACCAACATTGGCCACCGAAATGGGGGCGATGCAGGAACGAATTACTTCTACGAAGCGTGGATCGATCACGTCTGTGCAGGCGGTTTATGTACCTGCGGATGATTTGACGGACCCGGCACCGGCAACAACATTTGCTCACTTGGATGCAACGACTGTACTGTCGCGAAAGATTGCCTCTTTGGGAATTTACCCTGCGGTGGATCCGTTGGATTCCACGTCGCGAATTTTGACGCCAGATATCGTTGGAGAAGAGCACTACAATTGTGCACAAGACGTGAAGGAGACCTTGCAGCGCTATAAGGAGCTTCAGGACATCATTGCGATCTTGGGAATGGATGAGTTATCGGAAGAAGACAAGCAAACGGTTTACCGTGCCCGTCGAATCAGCCGTTTCTTGTCGCAGCCTTTCCACGTAGCGGAACAGTTTACGGGAATTCAAGGTTCTTTGGTTTCAATTGAAGATACCATCAAGGGATTCAAGCGAATTTTGAGCGGTGAGTTGGATCACCTGCCTGAAGCAGCATTCAACTTGAAAGGAACCATTGAAGAAGTCATCGAGGCGGGAGAGAAAATGATGGCTGAGGCCTGATTCGAGAATCATGACAGTTCACATTCTTACCCCCGACGAGACATTGTTCAGCGGAGACGCTGTGTATGTGGGACTTCCTGGATCGGATGGCAGTATGGGCATCATGGAGCGGCATGCTCCATTGATCACGACGTTGCAGTCGGGAGAAGTGCTTGTGCGAACCGGGAACGGAGAGGAAACGTTCGCTGTCAAAGGTGGTACCGTGGAAGTCTTGAACAATGTCGTTACGGTACTTGCCGCTTGACGGATTATGATTGAATCGTTGAAAAAGCCTGGCCATCCGCCGGGCTTTTTCATTCGTGGTGGTAAGGCTCCCCTTTCAAAATGGTATGCGCCCGGTAGATTTGTTCAATGGCGAACGGACGAATCATTTGATGGGAGAATGTCATGGGACTCAGGCTCCAAAACTCATGGGCTTTGGCGCGAATGCTTTCGTCAAATCCGTAAGGCCCGCCGATGACCCACATGGCATGTTTGAGCCCCCGATTTTGAAGCTTTCTCAGATGCTCAGCGCATTGCAGCGATGATCGACTTTTGCCACGTTCGTCCAATAAGATCAAGTGGTCCACACCAGGAAGCAGTTTTTCCAACAACAAAGCTTCGGCCTTCATCACTTGAAGAGGGTCTGCTTTCGACTGCTTCAGTTTGATATCGGGCGTTTCCAAGAAGCGGAACTTACCATAATGCTTGAGCCGCTTTTCGTACACCGCGATGCCTTCAGCGATCCATTTTGATTGTGTCTTTCCCAAAGCGACCAAGGTCATTTGCATGAAGCAAAGTTAGTTGATGAGTTTGTTTGACGGTGCACGAAGCAAGACCGCACACCTTTATCTTCGCACCATGCTAACGCCTGAGATGCTTCGATTGATTGACTGGTCCCTGCAAGAGGATTTGGGAGAGTGTGATCACACATCGGCTTCATCTTTGCCTGCTGGATTGCAGCGAGAGGGTTGGATTTTGGCCAAGGAGGACGGCGTGGTTGCAGGATTGGCGGTGGCTTGGGAGGTATTCCGACGGGTGGATCCCACGCTTGTGTTGGAGATGCTGTGTGAAGATGGAGATCACGTGGCCCATGGCCAAGCGGTTTTTCGCGTGTCGGGGGATGCGAGGCGGCTTTTAGAAGGCGAGCGCTTGGCGCTGAATTTCATCCAACGAATGAGCGGAATCGCCACCCGGACAGCAGAGGTAATGGCTTCATTCGAAGGGACTCACTGCCGTGTTTTGGACACCCGAAAGACAACGCCTGGCCTGCGCGCCTTCGAAAAATGGGCGGTTCGTCTTGGCGGTGGAACCAATCATCGAATGGGTTTGTACGATATGATCCTGATCAAGGACAATCATGTTGATTATGCGGGATCTGTGGAGGTAGCATTGCAACGTGTTTCCGAATATCTCCGAGAATTGGGAAAGGATTTGCCCGTGGAAATCGAAGTGCGTGATTCCACAGAAGCGGCAGAAGCCATGCGCATGCAGGTGCTCTTGCAAAAGCCCTCGGGCGCGGCATTGATTGATCGTTTGCTCTTGGATAACCACACGCCGGAAGAAGTGAAACAGCAGGTACTGCAGTGGGGCGGAACGATTGACTTGGAAGCTTCAGGCGGAATTACGCCTGCGAATGCGCCAGACTATGCTCGAACGGGAGTGGATTATGTTTCGATGGGATGGTTGACGCACAGCGTAAAAGGCATGGACTTTAGCCTCAAATCAACGGATGCTTTGACATGAGTCAATTGCCGCCTCCACCGGTTCCCGATGGGCCGTTATTCAAATGGCTTCAATCCAACCAAGGATTTGATCGATTGCGGCATTTTTTGCGAAGATTGCGCCCTTGGAAGGACCAGGACATGAATGTGTACGATGTCTTTCGATTCTTCATTTTGGGCCTGATCAATGGTTCAGTGTCCACGCGTGCGGCCGCGATTAGTTTTCGATTGTTCGTGGCCTTTTTTCCTGCCATGCTCTTGTTGTTGAGCATCGTTCCGTTTACGCCGCTCGAAACGCAAGAAGTACTTCTGAGTTTGGAATATTTCTTCCCGAAACAAGCCATTGATTTGTTCGAGCAAACGGTTACCGACCTGATCGATCAACGCCAAGGCACCTTGCTGTCGGTGGGAGTGGTGTTGTTGGTTTACTACGCCTCCAATAGTGTCAATTCGATTTTGATGGGCTTTGGGGAAAGCCCCCACGTGCCGGGCAAGCCAAACTGGTTGTTGTTTCGGCTGCTTTCCGTTGGCCTTATGCTGCTGTTGTCCGTTCTGCTGGGAATTGCAGTGTTTCTTATTGGTTTTGCTGGAGACCTGGTGCAATGGGCCGAAGCGAAAAATTTATTGAACACCGACGATATTCCATTGCTCATGATGGCCCGATGGACGCTGTCCTTGGCATTGATGTATGCAACGGTAGCAATTCTCTACAACGCCGGAAACCGCATCAACAAGCGTTGGGAATGGTTTTCCATTGGAGCCTCTGCCGCAACTACCTTGCTCATCATCGTCACCTTTGCGTTCTCCTGGTTCATCGGACAGTTCGCTTCCTACAACACCCTATATGGATCTCTTGGTACACTGATGATTACACTTTTATGGTTGAATTCCAACAGTTCCATTTTATTATTGGGCTTTGAATTGAACGCGGCGGTCCAACGGGCCCAGCGAGATGCTGAAAACACAGAAAACACGACCCTATGAAATACTTCTCTCTTTTGTTTGCTTGTGCCTTTGAATTGACTACTTTCGACCAAGATGCGAGTTCTGTTCTTGGAAAATGGAAAACCATTGACGATGAAACCGGACGCATCAAAAGCATCGTGGAAATCACGGAAAAGGATGGTCAATTGTTTGGTACGGTGGTGGAATTGTTTCGTTTGCCCGAGGAGGATCAACATCCCATTTGCTCAGATTGTGAGGATGATCGAAAGGACCAGCCTGCTTTGGGCATGGAAATCGTTCGAAACATGGTACAAGACGGAGCGGAATTGGAATGGGAGGATGGCACGATATGCGATCCGAAAAATGGAAAAATTTACGATTGTGAAATGTGGCTCGATGAAGACGATTCCGATGTCCTGATGGTACGCGGATACATCTATTTCTTGTACCGCACTCAAAAATGGTTGCGCGCAGATAGCTGAATCAAGGCCACCATGGGAGCCGATGTTTGATGGCACTCCTCAGTTCTGGGAAGAAGCCTAAGGCGTAGAATGTCACAAGGCAGGTCCCTGAGGCAAGCGACCCCAATGCAATCGCCTCGAAGACGGGAGGTGCCCCCAAGGTGCCCGCTTCCCAGTTGAAAAACCAACCAACGGCGGGTGCAATTAAGGACATTGCAAGGATGGACCAAGTGAAGGGTTGCACGCGGAATTTTCTCCATACGACCAGCAGGCGCCAGGTATTATTCCACAGCACGGTTCCAAATGTGGCCAGGGCCGCCCCGGCAATTCCCATTTCCAGAATGACCAGAAAGAGGTAATTCGATAACAAGGTGAAAACCACCAAACCCAAATTAATGGGAAGAACGATTCGGTAGTGATCGCTGAATCCAAGGTGGGAATTGTTACTCGTATTCAGACCTGTTACAATTTTTGACATGCCAATGCACAAGAATACGATTTCCAAACCTCTATATTTTTCAGGCAGGAGCAACTGAAAAGGTTGAAATCCCGCCCAAATTCCGGCCATGATACTGGCCATGAGCAAAAAATTGACCCGAGCAGAATTTTGACTCAGTTCTTGCATTTCGGCGTTCGAACTGTTGTGGATTTTGGTGGCAACAACGCCCGAAATAATGCGTTGCGTTGCGCGCATGGGCATGGCGACCACAGTACCAATGAAGAATCCCATTGTATAAACAGGGACCTCCTCCAGACCGAGGTACATACCAATCATGACATAATCCAGTTGATTGGCGATGATCGCGGCGCCACCGGCGAACAAATTGAATAGGCTGAAGTCCAAGAAGGGGCGAAATTGCTTCCAATCAATCGAATCGCCGGTGCTGGGAAGTGCTCCTCGAGCAGGAATTGCCAGCAGAATCAACGAGATGAACCATGAAGCGATATAGGCCGGAATGAAATATTCCAATGGCAGGTAGCCAAGGAGAAGAGCTCCGCCGAGAGCGAGGTAACTTCCTTTCTGCCAAATTTCGTCCACCCAAGCAATCAAGCCCGTTTTCAACTGCAACGTGAGCAAGGCCCGAAACAAAGCCATCATGCTCATGATTGCGATGATTGTGATGAATCCACTCACATTGTTTTTCAGGAGAACAGTATCCTGTTGAGACATTTGCACGATCCAGGCAGGTCCCCAAATGGAGATTATCGCGAGTCCTGCAACGATGCCAAATCCCGCAATCAACAGAATAGCTTTCAGGTGTTTTCCTCGCTCGTTCTGAGGATAGCGGCTGAGAAAACGCAAAATAGCGGGTGGTGCTCCCAATGTAAAGATGGACGAGCAAATCATGCCCCAGGAAGTCATGATGCGCAACAGTCCCCACACAGCTTCGTTGCCTTCGAAAGCACGCGGCAAGACAAACATCGTATTTGCAGCACCGAGTATGAGCCCAATGCCCAATGCAATGGATGCCAAACCGGATTGTTTTGCAATGACGCTCATGGGCTATTAAAAGTATTCGGGCAAAGGGTCTAGTACCGTGCAATACGCACAATACTTGGACTCGGTTTCATGCTCAAGTCCTGAATTTGTTTGATGCAACGCTTGCAGTTTTTGCGAAATCCAAACCAAGAGCTCGTTGGCATGTTGCTGTTCAATAAACGTCTGTCCATCGATGCTGAGTGGAATGAGGCCGGCGTGTGCGTTTTTCCCTGACCGTATTCCGGCCCGGACCCGCTCGGTTTGGGCCGTTGCATCCGTTCGTTGCCGCCCGTCGGGGCCGAGGGTTTCCAGGGCGATTGCGGCATACATCAGCAGTTGCAGCGCTTTTCCAGACTTTCCTTCGTCTAATTTTTCCGTCCAGTTGCCTTTCAATTTTAGTTCGCGAGCCTCGACGGTGCCGGTTTTGTAATCGGTCACGACAACGGTGCCATTTTCATTGTCAATGCGATCGGCCATTCCGTGCAGTCGGATCTCCGAAAAATCCCCCTGGTTGTCTGTAAATGTGTGCCCGATTCGAGCTTCCAATGAACCAATGGTCCGTAGTTCAACGTTTTCCAATTCGGCCATTTCCGCGCCAATGAGCTTTACCAAAGTGGCTTCTGCAATGGTGAGGTGGAGGTAATTTTCTCCCGTGGCTGTGAGCTCTTTATTGAAGTGTTCATCGACAGATGCTTGCAACAAAGGGGTAAGGTGTTGTTTGAAATGCATCAGAAGTTCACGCGTCAGGGGGCGGTCAATCATTTCGGTCAATCCGTCTTCCAAGACCTGGTGGACGATGGTTCCAAAGGTGCCAGAATTCATTTCTTCCGTGAATTCACGGGGCTCGCTCAGCCTCAAGATGTACTGATAATAGAAATTTCGTTTGCAGGCCATGAATGAGTTCATAGCGGAAGGACTGATGCCCCGTTGTGCCCAATCTTGCAACCGACCGCGCGCAAAGCCGTCCCATTCCACTGGTGCAATCCCGGGTCGAGGGTCGGGCAAAGGCGCATAGACTGCTGTTTGTTTTAGGGGAAGCAAGTCCTTCCCATTCGGCCG